>NZ_JBFRJM010000004.1:0-159690 GCF_041468865.1 Vibrio sp. 10N.286.52.C3
TCTTAATAATTATTATAAATTCAATAGAAATACTGCTCTGAATTTTCAACTATTCATCTCACTTTTATATTTAAATATGTAATAGAAGAAATACTATTTGTTTTATTCCTAGGCTCTGTTTATTATTAGGAAGATTATTTAGTTTACCTTGATGGAAAATATCATGTCTGAATTAACAAAAACTCTATTAAATATCCGCAGCCTTCGTGCGTTCTCACGTGAATTAACTCTTGAGCAACTTGAAGAAGCGCTAGACAAGCTGACTATTGTTGTACAAGAGCGTCAAGAGTCTGAAGCTGAAGAGCGTGCTGCTAAAGCAGAGCAAGAAGCTAAGCTTTCTGCTATTGCTGAACAAATTGCAAAAGACGGAATTGATGTTGCCGATCTTATTGCTGCACTTTCTGGTGAAGCAAAATCTAAAACAACAAAAGCTAAACGCGCTCCTCGCCCAGCGAAATACAAATACGTAGACGCAAACGGCGACGAGAAGACTTGGACAGGTCAAGGCCGTACGCCTTCAGCTATCCAAGAACAGCTAGATGCTGGTAAATCTCTAGAAGAGTTTGCTATCTAAACATTTAGTTTACTTAGTGAGTAATCAATTACACGCTAAGCGATAGAATTAATATTTAAGTCGACCAAAGTATTATTTACGACTTCAATATATTCAGAAACAAAAAAGGCTCCTTTCGGAGCCTTTTTTATATTTGTACTATCAGTATTAGAAACCAACTGATACTGATAGTACTACTGATTAAAGAAAGTAACTTATCTTTCCCAGTACGCTTCTTCTAGGCTATCTTCTCTTTCAGGAAGGCCACGAGATAAACGTGGAGAGTGTTGAACCAACACTTCATAGCTAGCACGGTTAGAATATTTACAAACTTGTGAGAACGAAGAGTACGTCAAGAATGAATGTTGGTGTTTACTTGAGTTTGGCACGTTTTCTTTGTGGTACTTATTAGCAGCCATATCATGTAATAAAGCTGATAACGCAGCATCACCTGCACCATTGGTATTTTTGATCTTTTCTGGTCCACCCATGTATGGCGCAATGTGCGAATACACTTTAGTTGGGTTTTCACATAAATCTTTATGCGCAGGACGGCTAAATTCAAAACGGTTGAATTCCGCAATTGAACCTGGAAGTAAAGGCAGTGACGTTTCACGCTTAGCTGCATCTTCTGTATAACCAGCCATAAATAGGCCAACAGGTCCCGCAGTACATAGAACAAGGTCTACCCAGTCTAGCGCTTTATCTGATGCAGCCAGTGGATCGCTTTCACCCGTTAACGCTTCAGCTTCGTCTTCATTCATTGCAACAACCGTTACGTGTTGCTCAAGGAAATCTTTCCAGAATTCTGGATCATCTTGAATAACGAACTTAGTACCTAGTGTAAGAACGACTGGCACATCGTATTTCTTCGCGTATTCGATCGCTTTCATTGTTGCTTCAGGCATCGGGTCGCCTGGCTTACAGCGAACTAAATAAGCCGTTAAAACTAAAGCAGAAGCACTTTTGAAGATTTTTTCAGGAATGCTTTCTGGTTTTAATTGGTTCATTTGTCCTTCGCTAATTGCGAAAGTACGTTCACCGTCTTCTGTAATTAATGCAAAGCAGCGACCAATTGCGCCATCTACCCCTTGTAAATGGTTCAGATCCATTCTGCTTGATGTATTACATAAATAGCGATAACCGTAACTACCAATCTTAATATCTTGGCTCATTACACCTAACAGTGTAGAACGGTCATCCGCTAGCACTGAATAGTTGTGTAATGTGTTACCAATTGTGCCACCAGCGTATTCATTGGTAATCAGGCACTGCTCTTTTAATTCTTGATACAAAGATTCAGCGGCTGCGTCGCCAATAACCAGTGAATGTCCCTTGCTCAAACCATACTTCTCAATAAGTTCAGAACTCACCTTTGCTTCAATATCCACCAATGTTTGGTCAATACCGATAATATGAGTGCGTGACATTCTTTTACTGCTTTGAGCTTGGCTCACTAGAGGATCACGAGCGTGAACCGGAAAGTAGTGCTTTGATTTACGTTGTCCAGGGAATTTCATAGGGCTAGTCTAAGTCAAGGGGAAATAGGTGGCGGATTCTACCGCGCTATATTTAACGCGGCAATCTTTCAAACTATAGCAAACGTTTGCTGAAGGTTTTTTTTATTCGCCTTCCATAAAGCTTAAATCAGGCAGCATGCCCAAATGCTCTGCGTAACGTTTTTGATTAAACTCCGCGCCGTTTTTCATAACGTCAAATACTTCAATTGCCAGTGCACATGCCATAGCCGCAATTGCTTCTTCACGTGGAGTGCCTGTCATCATTAAACGCATCAACGTCTCTTTCACTTTCACTGGTTCGCCATCTTCAAGCTGGTTCTCGATGATCTCAATCAGCTCTTCTTCTTGCATAAATTCATTTTGTTCAGACATTTTTTTATCTCAGGTCTTGGATTTCGAGCGACTATGCCACATATACTTCTGACATCATAGCGACTCACCTCGCTCTCATGCGATTCTCTAACAAAGTCAGCGCACTATTTGTGCAAATGAAACTGTGATTCCGGTCTCGGATCTGTCACGGCGTTTCTCTTTCTGTTAGAATCTGCGACCAAGTAATAGTAACGGTGTTTAGACATGTCAGATATCAGCTCTGGAAACAGCGAAAAGAAAGTAATTGTCGGTATGTCCGGCGGTGTAGATTCGTCAGTATCGGCGTATCTTCTTCAGCAACAAGGCTATCAGGTAGAAGGCCTTTTCATGAAAAACTGGGAAGAAGACGATAACGAAGAATACTGCACGGCAGCTGAAGATCTTGCTGATGCTCAAGCGGTATGTGACAAACTAGGTATCCACCTTCACACTATCAACTTTGCTGCAGAATACTGGGACAACGTATTCGAATACTTCCTTGAAGAGTACAAAGCAGGTCGTACACCTAACCCAGATATTCTTTGTAACAAAGAAATCAAATTTAAAGCATTCTTAGAGTTTGCGGATGAAGTGCTAGACGCAGACTACATTGCGATGGGTCACTACGTTCGTCGTACTTTCCCAACTCAAGAAGAGCTTGATGCTGGCGTAAAACCAGAAATGCTACGCGGTCTAGACAGCAACAAAGACCAAAGTTATTTCCTATACACGCTAAGCTCAGATCAAGTGGCACGCAGCCTATTCCCTGTCGGTGAATTAGAGAAGCCAGAAGTGCGACGTATTGCTGAAGAGCAAGACTTGATCACAGCTAAGAAGAAAGATTCAACAGGCATCTGCTTTATCGGTGAGCGCAAGTTCACTGAGTTCCTAGGCAAATACCTACCAGCACAACCGGGTAACATCGAAACACCTGAAGGCCAAGTGATTGGTCAACACCAAGGTTTGATGTACCACACGCTAGGTCAGCGTAAAGGCCTTCATATTGGCGGCACTAAAGGTGGTGGCGGTAACGAAGAACCATGGTTTGTTGGTGAAAAAGACCTTAAGCGTAATGTACTTATCGCAGTACAAGGTAAAGACCACCCTCTTCTGAAATCAGAAGGCTTGATCGCATCTCAACTTCATTGGGTAAATCGCACACCAATTACTGAAGTTATGACATGCACGGTAAAAACACGTTACCGTCAAACAGATATTCCTTGTACAATCATCCCAATTGATGATGAGAACATTAAGGTTATTTTTGATGAGCCACAAATCGCAGTGACCCCAGGTCAATCTGCAGTGTTCTACCAAGGCGAAGTATGTCTTGGTGGTGGTATCATCGAAAAGCGCATCTAATCAATCAAACGACAAACGATAGAAGACAACTAGGAGTTACTACGTGGCTAATACACTTTATGACCGTACTATTGCTTTCGCCGGAATTTGCCAAGCTGTGGCTTTGGTTCAACAAGTAGCGAAAGACGGCCATTGTGATAAAGATGCCTTTGAAGCTTCACTCAGTGCCATTTTAAATACCAACCCATCGAATACCGTGGGCGTATTTGGACGTGAAGCGAACCTAAAGCTTGGCCTTGAGTGCTTAGTAAAAGGTATCGATAGTACTCCAGCAGGTAGCGATATCACGCGTTACATCATCAGCTTGATGGCGCTTGAGCGTAAGCTGTCTTCTCGCAACGACTCTATGTCTCAGCTTGGTGACCGCATTCAAACTGCAGAGCGCCAAACTGAACACTTTGATCTGTTTGACGAGCAAATGATCAGCAACCTTGCAAGTATCTACCTTGATGTCGTCAGCCCTATCGGCCCTCGCATTCAGGTTTCTGGTACTCCGTCTGTACTTCAGCAGACATCGAGCCAACATAAGGTTCGCGCACTGCTTCTATCAGGGATTCGAAGCGCTGTGTTATGGCGTCAAGTTGGCGGTAAACGTCGCCACCTTATCTTCGGTCGTAAGAAGATGATCGAGCAGGCTCAAATCCTACTAGCTCGAATGTAGTTTATTAGCTCGCGCCTCGTCGCGAGCTTGTTTTTTGTATCAACACAACTCTCACGCAAACGATTGCGCAATGTGCGTGACAATTGAGATTGTTACTGGTATAAACCTCTCAAAATTTAGAAAACTCAATTCAGGAGAACACCATGGAACTGTCAGCATTGACTGCTGTTTCACCAGTAGACGGCCGTTACGGAAGTAAGACTATTGCATTACGCAGCATCTTTAGTGAGTTTGGACTACTAAAGTACCGCTCTATCGTTGAAATTCGTTGGTTACAAAAGCTTGCAGCAACTGATGCAATCAAAGAAGTACCAGCGTTCAGTGCAGAAGCTAACCAGTTTCTTGATGAACTAGCCGCTAACTTCAGCGAAGAAGATGCTCTACGTATCAAAGAGATCGAGCGCACGACTAACCACGACGTTAAAGCGGTTGAGTACTTCTTGAAAGAGAAAGTTGCTGGCGTTCCTGAACTTCACGCTGTAAACGAATTTATTCACTTTGCATGTACTTCTGAAGACATCAACAACACCTCTCACGCGCTTATGCTTAAAGAAGCTCGTGACACAGTGATTCTTCCAGAAATCCGTAACGTAATTGATGCTATCAAAGCACTTGCGAACGAGTACCGTGATATTCCATTACTGTCTCGTACACACGGTCAGCCAGCTTCTCCTTCTACTATGGGTAAAGAGATGGCTAACGTTGCGTACCGTATGGAACGTCAATACAAGCAAATCGAAAACGTTGAGATCCTAGCGAAAATCAACGGTGCTGTAGGTAACTACAACGCACACCTTTCTGCATACCCAGAAGTTGAATGGCACCAGTTTAGCGAAGAGTTCATCACTGAATCTCTTGGCGTAACTTGGAACCCGTACACAACTCAAATCGAACCTCACGATTACATCGCTGAGCTATTCGATGCAATTGCTCGTTTCAACACTATCCTTCTAGACTTCGACCGTGACGTTTGGGGCTACATCGCTCTTGGTCACTTCAAGCAGAAGACTATTGCTGGCGAAATCGGTTCTTCGACAATGCCGCATAAAGTTAACCCAATTGACTTCGAAAACTCTGAAGGCAACCTTGGTCTAGCGAACGCAGTATTCAGCCACCTTGCACAAAAACTTCCAGTTTCTCGCTGGCAGCGTGACCTTACTGACTCTACGGTTCTTCGTAACCTAGGTGTGGGTGTTGGCTACGCAATCATTGCATACACTTCGACTCTGAAAGGTATTAGCAAGCTTGAAGTTAACCGCGCTGCGCTACTTGCTGAACTAGACAAGAACTGGGAAGTATTGGCTGAACCAGTACAAACAGTAATGCGTCGTTACGGCATCGAAAAACCATACGAGAAGCTAAAAGAGCTAACTCGTGGTAAACGTGTAGATGGCGAAGGCATGCGTGCATTCATCGATGGTCTTGAGATCCCTGAAGACGAGAAAGTTCGCCTGAAAGAGATGACTCCAGCGAACTACATCGGCCAAGCAATCGAGCTAACTGACAAACTGTAAGGTTCGAATTTCGAATCACAGAATAGACTAAGGCTTCCCATGTGGAAGCCTTTTTGTTGAGCGGAACAAAGTGTATTGAGCACAAGAGACGTCAGCAAAATAATACAAAGCAACCCAGTATCATTACCCTACTCATCTCAATCCGTGCGATATCAACCAATCAATATCGTAATGCTTCATCACCAGTAACCCTCTATCGCCAGACACCTATTCCTCGAATACTTACTGTCTTAGATGCCAAGATCAAAAAAGACCTCCCGAAGGAAGCCTTTCAAATGTATCTTGTCGATTAGCGACTGAAGAATACGTAGCGATTACATGTTACGTAGAGAAGCAATACGCTTGTCTAGCGGCGGGTGGCTCATTAGAAGCTCTGTTAGAGACTTCTTACCGTTGATACCAAATGCCATCATAGAACCTTCTAGTTGTGGCTCATGGCTCACCTTTAGACGCTCTAGCGCTGCAATCATCTTCTCTTTACCAACCAAGTGCGCAGCACCTGCATCAGCATGGAACTCACGGTGGCGGCTGTACCACATGGTAATGAAGCTCGCTAGGAAACCAAATACCAGTTCCAGCACCATAGACACACCAAAGTACACCATCATGTTGCTGCCACCCTCTTCTTCGTTGTCATTCGACGCAACAATGTTGGCGATGAAACGAGATAGGAAGATAACGAACGTGTTCACAACACCTTGCATTAGGGTCATCGTCACCATATCGCCGTTTGCGATGTGGCTAACTTCATGCGCTAATACCGCTTCAGCTTCGTCACGTGTCATGTTGTGCAGAAGGCCTGTTGATACCGCTACCAATGAATCGTCACGCTTAGCACCTGTTGCGAATGCGTTGATGTCTGGCGAATCGTAGATCGCCACTGTTGGCATACCAATACCAACTTGTTGAGCTTGACGGCTTACCGTCTCCATCAACCAATGTTCTGTTTCATTACGTGGGCTCTCAATGACCATGCCGCCAACTGAGCGTAGCGCCATTTTCTTTGACATCATTAATGAAATGAATGAGCCGCCAAAACCAAATACCGCAGCCATTAACAGCAAGCCTGAGAGGCTTCCTGGTTGCATACCTGTAACTGCGTATACAATATTAAGAACAACACTTAGTACCAATACAACCGCAAGGTTGGTTGCAAGGAACAACATTACTCGCTTCATTACTTATCTCCGCATGAAAGCTGTTTTTATAAAACTTATTGTTATAGACAAGGCAGACAGCAATTTATTCCAACCTTGAGACTTATACTTACTTATACATATAGTCTTAGATTAAGAAAACAAGGTTAAGCATTAAATTGCAACATTTGATTACGGGAGTGGTTCATTTCTCAATCGTCCATTAGACCTAAGTAGTATGGTTAACCACCAACGATCCGTTTAGAGTGTCAGTCAATTACTGTATTGGCTAGTTCATGGAACAAAAGGAAAGGATCATGGTTGAAGGTACTAACACTCAAATGGCTATCGATTTACTGTGCTGTCACCTAGGGATTACTGAAGAAGAAGCAAAGAAACAGATCGGTATTCTTACGCCACAAGCAGCGCAAACCAATATAACAGAGACACAACAAGCACTAATGGGACTTACAAAAGAACATTGATCCCAAGCTTAACTCTACACAGGCTTAAAATAGCAAAAGGGCTGCAATCGCAGCCCTTTTCTTATTTCTCGTATAACTTGAGAATTAAAGCTCAAGCAATGGCTGTACATTAATGTACTTGCCAATATTCTTAGACTTCGCTTTTGGGACGTAAGGGATCTCACCTAACTTTGGTGCACCTAGCTTATCTTCAAGCATCGCAATAATATCAGCGTAATGTTCAGTGCCTGGATTAATACGGTTTGCTACCCAACCAACTAAGTTTAGTCCGTCAGCACGAATCGCTTCAGCAGTTAGCAGTGCGTGGCTCAAACAACCAAGCTTAATACCCACAGTCAGTACCACTGGAAGCTGCTCTTTTTTAACCCAGCTAGACAAGTATTCATCATCTGAAACCGGTACACGCCAACCACCAGCACCTTCAACTAACACGATGTCAGAGTTTTGCTTATGCTCTTCCAGCTTTGCAGATAATACGGCTTCATCAATCACCACGCCGTCATGCTTAGCAGCGATGTGAGGCGATGATGGTAGCAACAACGCGTATGGATTGACGTCTTCGTAAGCAATATCTTGCGTCGCCGCTTCTTGAAGATGCAGTGCATCACTATTACGTAGTCCTTCAGGGGATTTTTCACTCCCTGCAGCAACTGGCTTGTAACCAATTGTTGATAAATCTTGTGCGGCCAAAGCTTGAAGAATCGCTTTTGAAACCACAGTTTTTCCCACTTCGGTATCCGTACCTGCAATGAATAATGCATCAATCATAATTGAATAACCCCTAAACAAACTTGATATGTTGCTGGTAAGAAACCTTGATGGTTCTTAAACTCTCGATATTCCCGATCAACAAGCTGCAACATGCGACGACTTGTTAAACCTTGTGAGCGACCACTTACGTGATTAGCGCCGATACCTTTAAGGTCGCGCATCAGTTCAAACGCAGTGTCGTACCAAACGGTGATGGTGGGCAAGTCTAGTTGATGAACGGTACAGCTAGATTGCGCTAACGCAATTTTTACCTTATTGATTGTAATAAAATGGTTAACGTGTTGATGTGCGTCAATTTTGGACCACGACTTTTTCAGTTCAAACAGCGACCCATCAAGCAAAGTTGAGAAAATAACACGCCCACCAGCCGCTGTAACACGCTTCATCTCTCTCAAAGGCGACGACAAATCGTCACACCATTGCAACGCAAGGCTAG
This sequence comes from Vibrio sp. 10N.286.52.C3, assembly GCF_041468865.1. Taxonomy (NCBI): domain Bacteria; kingdom Pseudomonadati; phylum Pseudomonadota; class Gammaproteobacteria; order Vibrionales; family Vibrionaceae; genus Vibrio; species Vibrio sp. 10N.286.52.C3. The sequence goes on from NZ_JBFRJM010000004.1 coordinate 8,790, forward strand.
AGAAAACGATGTCAAAGCACCCATCTTCAAACGGCAATTGTTCGGCATCGGCTTGTTGATATAAAGATACAGATGCACCACACCGCTTCTCTGCTGTTGCTAGCATTCCAACAGAAAGATCAGCGCAAACCACTTCGGCGCCTCGTTTTACAAGTTGCTCGGAGAAATAGCCAGTACCACAACCTAGATCCAGCACCTTAAAGCCTGACAGATCGCTGGGTAATTTATCCAGTAATCGGTGGCCAACATCGCGTTGAAATTCAGCGTGTTTGTCATAGGTTGTTGCCGCTTTACCAAAGGCTTCGGCAATCGCACTCTTATCTTGGCCAACGTAATTATGCACTACTGCTTCTTGTGACATTTACTGAGCCTCTTTATTTGATTCAAAGCTTGGATGGATACCCGGTTCAGTGCTTAAGTCGATGTTTCGTTCAATGGCTTGATGCAACGACCTGGTTAACTGGAGAATCTGTTTTGGGCTATGGTTAGCTGTTAACGTGATTCGTAATCGAGCAGTTCCAGCAGGTATGGCTGGCGGCCTTATTGCGGTCACCCAAACTTGGTTTTGCTTTAACTCTTCAGCTATTGATAATGCCGCTTGTGCTTCACCTATCACAAATGGCTTAATCGGAGTCTGAGTATCCACAAAGCCTTTCAAGCCGCTCACCTGCTCTGCATAGAGAGACCCTAACTCAGTCAGCTTTTCTCGGCGCCACTCTTGAGTTTGAATCATCTGACACGCATGAGATAAAGCCACCGCTTGTGAAGGTGGCATCGCCGTCGAGTACACATGATGACGAGCAAACTGAGTTAAGTAATCACCCACTTCTGACGAACAAAGAATCGCAGCACCAGAAACGCCAAATGCTTTGCCAAAGGTCACCACCAAAATATCGGGGGAGATTTGTGCTGCACTGCAACTCCCAGCTCCTTTATCACCTAATACGCCGATACCGTGGGCATCATCAACCGCCAACCAACTGTCGTATTGATGAGTCAGGTTAGATATCTGGCTGAGAGGCGCTTGATCGCCGTCCATGCTGAATACGCCCTCAGTGACGACCAAGGATTGTAGAGATCGGCTTAATAGAGACTCTAGATGCTGCGTGTCGTTGTGTTTAAAGCGTTTCATGGTTGCATGAGAAAGCATCCCCGCTTCCATCAAAGAGGCGTGATTAAGCTTGTCTTGCAGCAGAGAGTCGTCTTTTTCGAGCAGAGAAAACAACAAGGCTTGGTTCGCACTGAAACCAGAACTAAAGAGAATCGCACGTTCAAAGCCCAACCATTCACACAGCTGAGCTTCTAAATTTCTATGAGCAGGACTAAAACCCGTGACCAATGGCGATGCCGCACTGCCAGCACCATAAAGGGAAAGCCCCGCTTGCCACGCCTCTACCAATTCAGGGTCGTTCGCCAAGCCTAGGTAATCATTACTCGAAAAATTAATAAAGCGAGAACCTTCGCAATTAAGCAAAGGACCATTACTGTTTTCGAGCACTTTAAGTTGACGAGTTAGCCCCTGCTCACGGCGTTGAACAAGGGCATCTTTGATACGGGATTTAAACAGTGGCATCGTAGAACATGTCATCTTTCGTTGGACGAGCAGCAACGCGCTCCACTACTTGATCTAACAGTTCGTTTTCTTGAATTTCATCAGGCTTCTGAGCCACTTGTTGGCTGTTGATGCCTAACTTCTTAAACAGCTGCATGTCCGTGTCTTCATCTGGGTTTGGCGTAGTCAGTAGCTTACAACCGTAGAAGATAGAGTTCGCGCCAGCCATGAAGCACATCGCCTGCATATGTTCATTCATATTCTCGCGACCTGCAGATAGACGAACCGCTGACATTGGCATCATGATACGAGCAATCGCAATCAACTTAATGAAGTCAAAAGATTCAACATCATCGACGTTTTCCATCGGTGTGCCTTTCACTTTCACGAGCATGTTGATTGGCACACTCTCAGGGTGTACCGGAAGGTTCGCTAGCTCTACCAGCAGGCCTGCACGGTCATTGGTACTTTCGCCCATACCAATAATGCCACCAGAACAGATCTTCATACCGGCATCACGTACGTGAGATAGCGTATCTAAACGATCTTGGTAAGTACGAGTGGTGATGATGCTGCCGTAAAACTCGGGAGACGTATCAAGGTTATGGTTGTAGTAATCCAAGCCTGCATCCGCTAACTCGCCAGCTTGATCAGGGGTTAACATGCCTAGTGTCATACAGGTTTCTAGACCCATACCTTTCACACCTTTGATCATATCAGTCAAGTGAGGCATATCGCGTTCTTTCGGGTTTTTCCACGCCGCGCCCATACAGAAACGAGTCGAGCCCGCGTTCTTGGCTTTTTGCGCCGCATCCAAAACACGCTCTACTTCCATTAGGCGTTCTTTGTCGACATCCGTTCGGTAGTGAGCACTTTGAGGACAATACTTACAGTCTTCAGGACAAGCACCAGTCTTAATCGATAGAAGCGTACTCACCTGCACGTGGTTGTGCTCTTGGTACTGTCTATGAACCACTTGAGCTTCAAACATTAAATCCATAAACGGTTTTTCAAGCAGTGCTGTTACTTCAGCAACTGTCCAGTCATGACGAACTTCCACGTGTCGATCCTTTTTTATTATTTGATGTTTCATCTCTATCAATAGAGATTGCATTTATGCTTGGCTAGTCTACCGACAAGCTTTAGACTGTCAACATATTGATAATATCAAAAGTTTACATCTGGTTATTTTTTAATCACACCAAGAATGGAAGTTACTATGGATCTCGCCTTTGATCGCCAGCATATCTGGCATCCCTACACATCAACGTTAACACCTCTGACCTGCTACCCAGTCACCAACGCAGACGGTGTTTACCTAGAATTAGAAGGCGGAAAACGAATTATTGATGGTATGTCATCTTGGTGGTCAACCATCCACGGCTACAATCATCCAGAGCTAAACGCTGCAGCTCATAGTCAAATCGATAAGGTTTCACACGTTATGTTTGGTGGCATCACCCACCAGCCCGCTATCGATCTATGTAAGAAGCTTTTGAATCTCGCGCCAAGTAATCTTGAGCATGTATTTTTGGCCGATTCAGGTTCAGTTGCCGTAGAGGTTAGCCTCAAGATGGCATTGCAATATTGGCACGCTAAAGGACAACCTCGTTCAAAGTTCCTCACACTAAGAGATGGCTACCACGGTGATACCTTTGCGGCGATGTCAGTGACCGACCCTGACAATTCGATGCACAGCCTCTACAAAGGCTTTTTGCCGGAACATATTTTCGCTGATTCGCCAAAAACAGGCTTTTGGGATGAGTGGAACTCAAGTGACATCGATAGTTTTAAAGAAAAGCTAGCAGCACACCATCAAGAAGTCGCAGCGGTGATCTTAGAGCCAATCGTTCAAGGGGCTGGTGGCATGCGCATCTACCACCCTGAGTTCCTAAAACAAGTTCGCTTACTGTGTGATGAATTCAACGTATTGCTGATCTTGGATGAGATTGCGACCGGGTTTGGCCGTACAGGGAAACTATTCGCTTGTGAGCATGCCGATGTTCAACCGGACATCTTATGCGTAGGCAAGGCTTTAACTGGTGGTTATATGACATTGTCAGCGACGCTGGCGAGTAAAGAAGTTGCTGACACGGTATGTGGCGGTGAAGCGGGCTGCTTTATGCATGGGCCAACCTTTATGGGCAACCCATTGGCTTGCGCAGTCGGTGCGGCAAGTTTATCCATCATCGAGCAAGGCCATTGGAAAAATCAGACTCAACAGATTGAACAGCTCTTTTCTGAGTTGTTACCACCGTTGCGAGAACATGAACTGGTTAAAGACGTGCGTTGGTTAGGCGCTATTGCCGTCGTTGAAACTCACACACCCGTCGATATGGAAGCCATTCAAGCTCACTTTGTAGAGCAAGGCGTTTGGATCCGTCCGTTTGGTAAGCTAATTTATATGATGCCTCCGTTTATTATCAAACCACAACATATTGAGCAATTGGTCGCTGCTATCGACACTGCATTACAAAATACTCATTGCTTTAAATAAGGCGTTTATTGCTCTAAACAAGAGCGACGATTATTTCTATATATCTTCATTAATAAATCATTTAATTAAACTAAAAGGCCTTACATAAAAGTAAGGCCTTAACTGCTTGAAGGTAACCGTCAGTTTAACGTAATTGGCTATCTTTACTTGCTCGACGGTTAAACAATGAATGTCGATGTGCGTCATGCTCTAATATTGACTGACATTCTATACACAAACGAACGCCTTTGATCGCGCGTCGTCTTTGTTCCGGAATCTCATCACCACACTCATCACAATAACGCAAACCCTCACCACCTCGAAGGTTTCCTCTTACACGAGAGATCTCATCATCAATGGTATTTTGTATTTGCTGGCTGACACTATCGTCACCAGCCCATCCTACGGCCATAAGCCCTCCTCAGTATTTGAACGAGAAAATCTATACCTACCGCGGTAAGAGCATATTATAGCCACATTTAAGGATTGTAATAATTATCAAAATCAATAAAACACTATTACACATAGGTAACAAAAATTATTTATTTCTCGCCACTGCACTATTCTATAGGCAATAAAAAACCCAGCCTGTTGGCTGGGTTTTATAAGTAACCTAATGCTTAATCAATCTAATTAACCGATGTGCGTTACGCCACCCATGTATGGCTGAAGTACTGCTGGGATAGCAATACGGCCATCTGCTTCTTGGTTGTTCTCAAGAATCGCAACCATAGTACGACCAACAGCAAGACCAGAACCGTTTAGTGTGTGCACAAGTTCAGGTTTCTTCTCGCCTTTACGACGGAAACGAGCTTGCATACGACGAGCTTGGAAATCCCACATGTTTGAACAAGATGAGATTTCACGGTAAGTCTCTTGTGCTGGAACCCATACTTCTAAGTCGTAAGTTTTCGCAGCGCCGAAGCCCATGTCACCAGTACATAGAACCACTTTACGGTAAGGAAGCTCTAAAAGTTGAAGTACTTTCTCAGCGTGACCTGTTAGCTCTTCAAGAGCAGCCATAGAGTCTTCTGGCTTAGTAATTTGTACTAGTTCAACTTTGTCGAATTGGTGCATACGGATAAGACCACGAGTGTCACGACCGTAAGAACCTGCTTCAGAACGGAAACATGGAGTGTGAGCTGTCATCTTAAGTGGCAGTTCAGCTTCGTCTGTAATGGTATCGCGAACCATGTTCGTTACCGGTACTTCCGCAGTAGGGATAAGTGATAGCGTCTTAAGAGGAACATCACTTACTTGCTCAGTTAGCGGGCTTGTGTGGAACAAGTCTTCGCCAAACTTAGGAAGTTGACCTGTGCCATATAGGCTATCGTGGTTCACTAGGTACGGTACGTACATTTCTGTGTAGCCGTGCTCATCAGTGTGAAGGTCCAACATGAACTGAGCAATCGCACGGTGTAGACGTGCAAATTTGCCTTTCATCACGATGAAACGAGAACCAGAGATTTTTACTGCGCTAGCAAAATCAAGACCGCCAGACATTTCGCCAAGATCAACGTGATCTTTTACTTCGAAGTCGTAAGTCTTAGGTTGACCCCAACGAGAAACTTCAACGTTATCATCTTCGTCTTTACCTTCTGGCACAGACTCGTCTGGCAGGTTTGGAATAGACATAGTGATTGTTTCTAGATCAGATTGAAGCTCAGCCAGTGCTGCTTTAGCTTGGTCTAGTTCTGCGCCTAAGTTGCCTACTTCAGCAAGGATACGCTCAGCTTCTTCATGGTCGCCTTTTGCTTTCGCTTGACCAATGGACTTCGATCGAGAGTTACGTAACGCTTGTAGCTCTTCAGTTTTCATCTGAAGGGACTTACGTTTTTCTTCAAGTTCACGAATTGTCTCTACATCAAGGGCGAAGCCTCGACGTGCTAATTTTGCCGCTGTTTCATCCAGCTCAGCTCGAAGTAATTTAGAATCCAGCATTGCTAATCCTATGCTTTAGTTATTTGAATATTCAGTAGTTTGTTACTGAATCACTGCTAAACCCCTAAAACTGGTGCTATTTCGACCAATTTATAACGATTTAATTTAAATTTTATGACTAGGTAACGATATCCAAAAAAGACTACTTTTCATAGCGTTTTTGTGGGCTTTTTGCGTCCAAATCCGCCAGATAATCTAGCTTCTCGCCAATTTTGGTCTCTAAGCCTCGTTTTGTTGGGAAATAGTATTGCTTCTCTCCCATTTCAGGAGGCAAGTACTTTTCACCTGCCGCGTAGGCTCCCGGTTCGTCATGAGCATAACGGTATTCTTGTCCGTAGCCCATGTCCTTCATCAAGGTTGTTGGTGCATTTCGCAAATGATGTGGCACTTCGTACTCAGGAAGGTTATGAGCATCGGTTAACGCCTGCTTCCAAGCCGTATAAACCGCATTACTCTTTGGTGCACACGCTAAATAAACAACTGCCTGTGCAATCGCGCGCTCACCTTCCGCTGGCCCAATGCGTGTAAAGCAATCCCAAGCTGACATCGCAACCTGCATGGCACGAGGGTCAGCGTTACCGATATCTTCAGAAGCAATCGCCAGCAAGCGTCTAACGATATACAAAGGATCACAACCCGCAGCAATCATTCGTGCTGACCAGTACAAGGCCGCATCAGGGTTTGAGCCACGAATTGACTTATGAACCGCGGAGATTAGGTCGTACCAAATATCACCCTTGTTATCGAAACGAGCGACTTTCTCACCAGCCACTTCAGCCAACAACTGCAAGGTTATCGCTTTCTCGCCTTTATCGTTGTCTTCTGCCATGTCATACAGCAGTTCAAGGTAGTTAAGCGACATACGCGCGTCGCCGTTAACCAGTTCTGCAAGGCGATCTAAAACATTATCAGCAAAATCAACAGGCACATCACCTAACCCACGTTGCTTATCTTCAATCGCTTGGCGAATGACAAGAGAAATATCATCTGTGTTCAGGGACGTCAGTTTGTAGACACGCGCACGTGACAACAAAGCGTTGTTCAGTTCAAAAGATGGGTTTTCTGTCGTCGCACCAATAAAGGTCACGGTGCCATCTTCGATATGAGGCAGAAAAGCATCTTGCTGACTTTTGTTAAAGCGATGGACTTCGTCCACAAACAGGATGGTTCTGCGCCCTGCTTGCTTGTTCTCGCGCGCTTTTTCAATTGCAATACGAATGTCTTTTACGCCCGAGGTTACCGCCGATACGCGTTCCACTTCAGCATTCGCATAGTTTGCTGCAACTTCGGCTAACGTCGTTTTACCGGTGCCCGGAGGCCCCCACAAAATCATCGAGTGGATATGGCCCGCTTCCAACGCTCTGCGAAGTGGTTTACCTGGGCCTAATATATGCTGCTGACCGATGTACTGTTCGACAGTTTCCGGTCTCATACGAGCAGCAAGGGGACGAAAATCTTCGTCCCCCGCAAAATCTAAGCTGTAATTACTCAATTGCAATCTCTTGATTCGTTGATGGCATTAATGCCTATCGACGTACTACCAAACGATCTGCTTGTTTAGATCAGTTTCTTTGGTCGTCGACCTCGACACCTTCCGGTGCCACAAAAGTAAAGCGGTCTGCTGCAGGTTTACCCAAATCAACATTGCTAAAGGTAAACTCACCTTTTTGACCGTCTTGTTCAATCACATTAAAGCCCTGAACAATGCCCTTTTCGGTGATATTAATCTGGAAGTCGCCCTGATTAGAATCGACAGCAGTTGGCGTTAGCGTGAATTGGTTACCCGTTTGCGCCACATTATAGTTATCCCAATCACTTTCTTGGTTACGTGTAAGCAGGACAAAAGGTGTCTGTGATGTCGCTTGCTCTTGCCAATAAATGCTCACTTGCTCAATGAACGGGCTGTAGTACCACAAGCTTTGGCCATCAGATACCAACAAGTTTTCATCAGGGAACGTGGTCTCCCAGCGGAACAGGCTTGGGCGTGCAATCTCTACCGTGCCCTCACCTTCCATAACAACATCACCATCAGGGCTGGTCACGACTTGTTTAAAGTCAGCGCTGAAGCCTGCGTTTAATGCCAAGCGGCTACTCAACTCTTCTTTCGGAGAAGCAAACACTGAGAAGCTCATAAATAAAAGTGCGAATACTTTTTTCATCAATAATCCTGTTAGAACATAAGTCGGTCATATTTTCGATTTGACCGACTGAATAGTTATGAGTTCCTACCGGAACTAATCTTTTGGTGGCGCTGGTGCTAAGACTTCTCGGTTACCGTTATGACCTGGAGCACTTACGATACCTTGAGCTTCAAGTTGCTCGACAATACGTGCAGCACGGTTGTAGCCAATCTTGAATCGACGCTGTACGCCTGAAACTGAGCCACGACGTGAATGAACAACGTGTTCTACCACTTGATCAAACAGAGGATCGACCTCTTCATCACCTTCCATCTTCTCACCCGGAAGCAAGGTTTCTGGGGTTTGTTCGCCGTTGGTGATTTCATCAATATAGTTTGGCTTACCACGCGCTTTCCAGTTATTCACGACTGCGTGTACATCGTCATCAGATGCAAAGGCACCGTGAACACGAGTTGTATGGCTAGAACCAGGAGGCAAGTAAAGCATATCACCCATGCCCAATAGTGATTCCGCACCACCTTGGTCAAGGATAGTTCGTGAATCCGTTTTAGTTGATACCGTAAAGGCCACACGGGTTGGAATGTTCGCTTTAATAAGACCAGTAATAACATCCACTGATGGACGTTGCGTCGCTAGGATCAAGTGAACACCCGCCGCACGTGCTTTTTGTGCCAAACGTGCAATCAGTTCTTCAACCTTCTTACCAACCACCATGATTAGGTCGGCAAATTCATCAACGATAACCACAATGTAAGGCAGTTTCTCAAGCAATGGCGCTTCTGGGTCCATGCTGTCGCCCGGCTTCCACAGTGGATCGTGAATTGGGTGACCCGCTTCCGCTGCCATCTTAAGCTTATCGTTGTAACCTTTAATGTTACGAACGCCTAATGCTGACATCAGCTTATAACGTCGTTCCATCTCGCCAACACACCAACGAAGGGCGTTCGACGCATCTTTCATGTCGGTTACCACTTCAGACAATAGATGAGGAATACCCTCATAAACCGATAGCTCAAGCATTTTCGGGTCGATCATGATGAAGCGAACATCTTCCGGTGATGCTTTGTAAAGCATACTCAGAATCATTACGTTCACACCTACCGACTTACCAGAACCGGTTGTACCTGCAACCAGAACGTGAGGCATTTTCGATAGATCAGCAATAACGGCTTCACCAGCGATGTCTTGTCCTAGAACCACTGTCGTTGGCGATTTCGCTTCTTGGAACTGAGGGCTAGCAACCACGTCTGAGAAGAATACCGTTTGGCGACTCATATTCGGCAGTTCTAAGCCAACATAAGGTTTACCCGGAATCACTTCTACGACACGTACTGCCAATGCAGAGAGCGAACGCGCTAAGTCCATAGAAAGGCCAGAAATACGGCTTACTTTCACACCTGGAGCCAGATCAAGTTCGAATCGAGTGATTACTGGACCTGGGAAAATGTCGACAACGTCTGCTTTGATCTTGTAGTCCGCTAGCTTAGATTCAACAAGACGAGCAATTGCCTCTAGCGCATCACGGTCAATAAAGGTTTCACGCTTTTCAGGGTGGAATAACAATTCAAGCGTGGGTAATGGCTCAGCAGGCTTAGGTAAATTAACATCTTGTTGAACCAAGAACGGATTCTGCGCCGCTGCCATATTCGCTTGGGCTTCAGAAACAATGCTTTGGAATGCGGCGACATCTTGATCTTGATCTTGATGCGCAGGTTCTTCTTCCGTTACTTCTTCCCAAGGAAGATCAACAGTTGGCTCTAGGTTTTGTGCTGTTGGCTGTTCAGGTTCTGAATGTTCTTCTTGATAAGGGAAAGGTTCAAACTGTTCTTCGATTAATGCTGCGTCAGCTAATTCAGCTTCAGCCTGTTCTGATTCAAGCTCTGAGCCCTGTTGGTAGCTTTGCTCTTCCGTAACATCAAACGGTGAAGGTTGTGCAGAGAAATCGTCTTCCACGGTTGCTTCTGGCTCGCCCATAGGTGAAGCGTATAAAGATTCAGGTTGAACATCTTCAGAACCAAATTCGCCATTTACTTGTGGTGAGCTATCTAATTCTGGTTCAGCACTTCTAAGGTCAGCATGAGCAGGGCCAACTTCTGGTTGTTCGTTCTGCATGTATTGTTGGTAAGCAACCTGAGAATCATGCGCGTCAACCTGATCTTGTTCTGCTAGGTCATCTTCATACATGGCCGCATTTTCTAGCTGCTCTATCGTTGCATTCAACTGTTTAGAGCGCTCAATACCTTCTTCTAGCGGTTCTTCTGGCGCTTGGTAAACAGCTGCTGCAGGGATCGTTTGCTCTGACTCAATTACCGCTTGAGGCTGAACCTGAGGTTCTTCATGAACAGGAGCTTCTTGTTTCGCAGGAGCATCGACAGGCATATGAATATTGTAATGACGCTTCGGCGATGCAGCATTGTCTCGCGCATTTGTCGCCACGTCTGCCGACTCATTGGTCGCAGAAAAACTCATCGCAGGATCTAGCGGATCATGCTCTGTTGATTCTTTGTTGCCTTCTATAGCAGGAACATCGCGGTAAGTTGGCGCTTGATGCTGCTGATGACGTTCTTCGATTAAATCGCGGTCTGCTGATTCTCTTAATTGAGGCTCAAGCAGCTCTTGGTCTTGGCCACGAGCCTTATTAACAGTAGACGTGAAAAATTTGATGGCACATTCACCCAACCATTCCACAATGCTTAGCCAAGAGATACCGGTTAATAGAGTGAAACCAGCACCCCATAAGAAAAGAAGAACCAGCGTACTACCAAGAATATTCAACGTTGGAAGTGCAAGGCTTGTTAAAACGTCACCTACCACGCCACCGGATGAAAAGTACCAGATGTCGTCAAAGTTGATATCCGCTAAACCACAACTCGTAAGAATTAGGATAGTCAGGCCAAGTAAGCGAGTGCCCCACAGCATGAAGTCGATCTGCTCGTCTTCATTACGTTTGCGGAATAAAACCCACGCAGCAACCGTCACTAAGATAGGCAGAGGGTAAGCCAAAGAGCCAAATACGAAGAAAAGCGTATCCGCCAACCAAGCACCTAGGTAGCCACCCGCATTTTGAATGTCACCACCCCACGCCGTTTGCGACCATGATGGGTCTGCAGGACTAAAAGTTAATAACGCAACGGCAAGTAGAATAGAGAAGAGAACACCGAGAATCAGACTGCACTCTTTGAGACGTTGAGAACCACTCAAACGAGGAGACTGAGGCTCTTCACTCGTTTTAATGATTGTTTCTACTTTATTACTGCTCTGCTTGAACATAAACCAACTTAATAATTAAACGGGATAAAAACATCTCGAGCGGCCAAAGCCGCTCGTTTCAATGAAACTACTGTTGATTTAACCATATCAAACAGAAAAACCCAATTCCAGAAAGCAAGAAAGCGGAACAAATGTCCGCTTTCTTTCATTTCACCAATTGTGACTAACGAGTTTTAATCACAAGTTGATTGGTTTGTTTCACTTCTTCCATTACTACGTAAGTTCGAGTGTCGTTTACGCCCGGTAGACGAAGTAACGTATCACCCAGTAGCTTACGGTAAGCACCCATATCAGATACACGTGTTTTTAGAAGATAGTCAAAATCACCCGACACTAAATGACACTCTTGGATGTCATCCAGTTTCTGCACAGCGGTGTTGAATTGTTCGAACACATCTGGCGCACCACGGTTCAACGTAATTTCAACAAACACTAAAAGTGAAGCATCAAGGTACTGTGGGTTCAGCAACGCTGTGTACCCAGTAATGTAACCTTGACGTTCTAAACGACGAACACGTTCAAGACATGGAGTTGGAGAAAGTCCTACTCGTTTTGAGAGTTCAACGTTTGAGATACGACCGTCTTTTTGCAACTCATTAAGAATGTTGCGGTCAATACGATCTAGTTCCTTGGACGGCTTCTTATAATTGTCTGCCATTTTTTATTCCACCTTATTACTTCCTTGCAAAAAAATATACTACAACTTTTTAATATTCAGTATCAAATTTTACCTAAACCTATCTATACTAGATATTAATTCGACAGAATTACCCTACACATAGATAAAACAACCAAAATAAAATGAGGAGTCAGGATGATCATTGGCGTACCTAAGGAAATCAAGAACCACGAATACCGCGTTGGTATGACCCCAGCTAGCGTGAGAGAACTAATCTCACACGGCCACCAAGTTTTTGTAGAAACCAATGCCGGTACTGGTATCGGTTTTTCAGACGATGATTACATCGCTGTAGGCGCATCCATTCTTCCTACTGCTGCTGACGTTTTCGCGAAAGCAGAGATGATTGTAAAGGTTAAAGAACCTCAAGCTGTCGAGCGAGCTATGCTTCGCGAAGGGCAAATATTATTTACCTATTTACACCTTGCACCAGATTTTCCACAAACTGAAGAGCTTATCAAGAGCAAAGCTGTCTGCGTAGCCTATGAGACTGTAACAGATAATATGGGTCGCTTGCCACTATTAGCACCAATGTCTGAAGTAGCTGGTCGTATGTCTATTCAAGCAGGTGCACAAACATTAGAGAAATCTAACGGTGGTTGTGGTCTTCTTCTTGGTGGCGTTCCAGGTGTTGAACCAGCAAAAGTTGTTGTTGTTGGTGGCGGTGTTGTAGGTGCTAACGCAGCACGTATGGCTGTAGGCCTTCGCGCTGATGTTACAATTCTTGACCGTAACGTAGATACACTGCGTCGACTTGATGAAGAATTCCAAGGTCGCGCAAAAGTGGTTTATTCTACTGAAGACGCCATTGAGAAGCATGTTCTAGAAGCAGACCTAGTAATTGGTGCAGTACTAATTCCTGGCGCAGCAGCTCCAAAATTGGTTACAAAAGAGCACATCGCTAAGATGAAGCCAGGTTCAGCAGTTGTTGATGTTGCAATCGACCAAGGCGGTTGTTTCGAGACTTCTCACGCAACCACTCACGCAGACCCAACTTACATTGTTGATGACGTAGTTCACTACTGTGTTGCAAACATGCCTGGCGCTGTTGCTCGTACTTCAACTTACGCACTAAACAATGCAACACTTCCTTACATTGTTAAGCTAGCGAACAAAGGCTACCGCGAAGCACTTCTATCTGATGAAGGCTTCCTAGAAGGTCTAAACGTTATTCACGGTAAAGTAACTTGTAAAGAAGTTGCAGAAAGCTTTGACCTTGAATACGTAGACCCAGCAGAAGCAATCGCAATGTTTAACTAATGATGTAATGACTAACTGAACGCAATAATCTTCTCGTTGAAGCGTTTAGTTAACTCATACACATTAAACAAAAAGCCAGTACGACATTATGTCGCGCTGGCTTTTTTGCATTAATGGATTTAGTTCGTAAAAACACGTAACAGTACGGTTTACCACTAGCGCTCGATTTTAACCCCATGAATCAATAGATTTCTTGGCGTAATACTGCGTTCACAGAACTCTTCAATCGTAGCTTCATAACCTTGCTCTTGCAGATAGATAGCGCGATCTAAAGCCAGCCATATCTCTAATGGTCGTCTAAAGACTTGTTGAACCAAACTCAGCTTTTCCATTTCCCAGAAAAGCGCTTCGCCTTGAATCAAATAAGAGTCAAAATCAATATCTGAGCCCAGCGATAGCTCTTTCACTTCAGATGCCCAACGGCAGAAAGATTCAAAACCCTCAGCTAACTCTGATTTTTTGATGCTCGGTACAGGAATGTATTCGTCAATGTTAAGTTCAGCCTTAAGCAACTGGCTGAAGCCTAGACGATAGCTCATCTCTAGTTGACGATGTCTTTTTACTCTTTCACCACCAGTAACGGTTTCTTGAAGCGGGATTCTCAAGTCGCTCTTACTTAACGTTAATGCTGAGCTTTTCGCGATAGAAGACATCGCTTGATAGTTTTCGTCTCGAATAAGATGATAACAACAAGGAGAAATAGTGACCGCTGGTAGCCCATGTGACACTGACTTTTTAACTAGCTCAACATGAAGATCACCACAAGCATGAAGGGCCACGGCATGTTGGTACGAATTAAACACGTCATCGGCCTTGTCTAAAAACGCATCTCCTTGAACAAAATCCATCGCTAACTTCTGGTCATCCGCAATCTTTTGTCCGCTTTCGCATAACGATTGCTGCCATTCAAAGCTAGTGACTTTTTGATCCGATTGCTGAGATAGGATTCGACCAAGAAAGCCTTTACCAGAACACCATTCGAGCCACTCTTTGCCATGGTGATGGCCTAATGCAGCCTCGCCCATTGCGACAATTTGATGTAGCTTTCGACCAGGAATACCATCAGCAGTACCACGTGGGAGGTCTAAACCAACCAAAGCAGTGTTATCGAACTGGATGTTTTGGGTAGCAGTTTCTAATTCAGGTAGGAAACGAGTCAGTTCCTCAATCAAAAGCTGAGGCTGCTCTTTTAAGGTTTGAATGCTTTCATTATCTAAGCTTTCTAACCAATCAACGAGTGGACGATTGACCTCTTTCCACGGCTGCTGTTGAGTTTGGCATAGGTGAAAAGGCTCTGAACGCCAGTAAATCTGGTGCTCTAGCAAAAATGAATCGAGTATTTTAAATCGTGAATGCATGCTTCCCCCTATGATGCGTGGATTGTAGGGGTAAGAGGTCGAAATGGAAAGGCTCGATAAAGAAAACGAAAACTAAAAGCCCAAAAGAAAAACGGCCTGCAAATACAGGCCGAATAAGAATCTAGATTTACACGACGAGATTAACGAACTGGCAGCTCGATATCTTTAAACATCTCTTCGATCTCTTCATTCGATTTCAAAGAAATAGCTTGCTCAACCACAGGGCGAGTTAAGTGCGGTGCAAAACGCTCCATGAAATCAAACATGTAAGAACGCAAGAAGGTGCCTTTTCTAAAACCAATGCTGGTTGTGCTCGCACCAAATAGATGGCTCGCATCAATCGCAACCAAATCAGTATCTTGCTCGTGGTCAATAGCCATACTTGCAATTACACCAACACCAATGCCCATACGAACGTAGGTTTTAATTACGTCTGCATCGGTCGCAGTAAACACAACACGCGGTGTTAAACCTACTTTGTTAAACGCGGTATCAAGCTCAGAACGGCCAGTGAAACCAAATACATAAGTCACGAGAGAGTAAGCCGCAAGATCTTCGATCGTGATATTACGCTTCTGTGCCAGAGGGTGATCTTTGGTCACGACGATCGAACGGTTCCAGTGGTAACAAGGCAGCATAATCGCATCTTGGTAAAGGTGTAGCGCTTCCGTTGCAATCGCAAAATTCGCTGTACCTTTAGCGACGGCTTCTGACATTTGGCTTGGCGTACCTTGGTGCATGTGAAGCGATACTTTTGGATAGCGCGCCGTGAAACCTTTAATCACATCAGGCAGTGCATAACGAGCTTGAGTATGAGTCGTTGAAATATTCAATGTACCCATCTCTGGATGTGTGTGTTCACCCGCTACCGCTTTAATGCTTTCAACGCGCGCCAAAATCTCTTGAGAGATACGAATGATATCCTCACCCGCTTGGGTAACCTGCGTTAGATGCTTGCCGCTACGCTCAAAAATCTGAATGCCTAGTTCGTCTTCAAGTAATCTAACTTGCTTACTAATGCCAGGCTGAGATGTGTACAAACTCTCTGCTGTAGCTGAAACATTTAGGTTATGGTTTACAACCTCAACAATGTACTTCAGTTGCTGTAACTTCATATCTAACCTCGTAATCCTTTACTCATTTCTGTGCTAACTTATTTGCAAAGAGAGCGTTATAGTCGCGTGTAATATAATTAATAGTTATAACGCTTCGAACACAAAAATGACAGGAAAATTGAGTTTTTCTAGCTTAACAAACAAAAACATCACTAACGCTTTGCAACCCAACCCTCATTCTCATACATTAGTTGGTAAGTTTTGATTGCCGATTTCGCTCAACAAGAGATAATCAGAAATTGCAATTTACGAGTGCCGATACACAATGGAATCGTGTATCCTCTCCAGTTAGCTATAGAAAATAATAAGCAGACTCAAATATATGAATATTGGTTTAATAATCGTCTTAGTAGCCGTTCTTTTGGTGTTAGTTTTAGGCTACAACATCATGCTTCAATATAAAGTTAAGGTAGAAACAGCGAAGAAACAGGAAGCTTCTCGTTATCTAACCATTATTGACGGTACAGAAGAACTGATTGGCAACGCTCATCACATGCCGTTTAGCCAAGATCTTCTTGTATGCTTAAACAATCGAATTCTTGATGCATTAGAAAACATGTATCAACTCGATCCAAAAAATAAGCAGCTTGCCCAACGCATTGAAAGCGTAAAACAACAAATCACTCAGCTAAAAGAGAACTACAAAGGTGGCGAGAGTACCGCTTTCCGCGTACCAAGTAGTGACAAGCAAGCGATCATGATGCTTAAGTTAGTTAAACGCCTGCGTGATACGGTGCGCAACGAGCACAATAAAGGCCGTTTCGAGACTCAAGCTTATGTGGTTGAAAATGCTCGCCTAGAAACAATTCAAATCCGTATTAACATTGAAAATGTTATCAAACGTGCAAACGATTCGATTTCTCGCGGACAACCGGGAACAGCGATTCAGCTATTACGCAAAGGTATTGATGCTTTGGCGACTAAGAACGACTCGTACTCTAATCAAGCCAAAGAAAAGCTTCAACAGATGCTTAACGAGCTTGACCAGAAACGCCAAGACAAAAACGCTCAAGATTTGCAGCAGATGGAATCTAAAGAACGAGAAGACGATATGGATGCCCTCTTCGGTCAGAAGAAGAAATGGTAACAGTCTAACTCAACACTTAAAGGCCGCCTTATTTACATTAAATAGGCGGCCTTTTTTGTAGCTGTTGAATTTCCTTTCTCTGTATAGGGAGATCTCTTGAGCTGTGATAAAATCCCCGCATTATCAACAAACTTTCCCTGACCATGTATCAAGAATTACTCGCTCCAATCCACTCTTTTCTTAAAGCCGAAACGCCAGATTCATGGATAGATGAAGCCAAAAAGCCAGAAAATCTTCACATCATTCTACGCGATCACATGCTGTGTGAACTTAAGGCGGCACAGAGTGCTTTATTCCTTATTCGCAAGTACGCCGTCGATAAAGAAAGCGCGAAGCAACTGAATGAATGGATTTTGCCATACGAGCAATTTGCTTACCGTCGTATCGGAGACTTAGAGTCTCTGCGTGGTAAAAGCAACGTATCCAAGCAAATCACAGCGAAAGAAGGCTGTAATTACGGTGCTGACCTAATCGATAAGATGGTTTTACTGATCAAAGAAGAGCTGCATCACTTCTACCAAGTCATGGAGTTGATGGAGAAGAAAGGCGTGACTTACCAGCCAATCGAGGCGGGTCGTTACGCTAAGGGCTTGATCAAACAAGTTAAGACTTACGAGCCTGATGCTCTGGTTGATAAGCTTATCATCGGTGCGTTTATTGAAGCTCGCTCTTGTGAGCGCTTCGCTAAATTGGCTCCTTTCTTGGAAGAAGACATGGAGAAGTTTTACGTGTCTCTACTTCGTTCAGAAGCTCGCCACTACCAAGATTACCTTGAGCTAGCAGAGCAGATCGCAGGGAAAGATATTTCAGAGCGTATTTCGCATTTTGCTCAAGTAGAAGCTGATCTTATCACTTCAGAAGACAGCGACTTCAAATTCCATAGTGGTGCTCCGGTTTAGGCTCCACACAGAACATTCAGTCCAGTTTAGACTAATCCAGACTAAAAAATTAAGGCCAGCAATTTGCTGGCCTTCTTTATTTATATCTCAATCCAAATATAGACTTAAGCAAGCGTACCGTTGATCTCTGCAAGTACAGCAGCAGGGTCTATCGCTTGCGTAATCGGACGACCAATAACAAGGTAGTCTGAACCTGATTCAATCGCTTTAGAAGGCGTCATGATGCGCTTCTGGTCACCAACATCTGCGCCGACAGGACGAATACCTGGAGTAACTAGCTTGAACTCTTGACCAAGTGCACCTTTAAGCAAAGAAGCCTCTTGTGCAGAACATACAACACCGTCTAAGCCAGAGTTTTTCGTTAGAGAAGCCAAGCGCATCACGTGTTGTTGTGGTTCAAGATCCAGACCGATACCCGCTAAGTCAGATTGCTCCATACTGGTGAGTACCGTTACACCGATTAACAGTGGACGATCTTTGCCATAAGGTTCTAAGATTTCGCGAGAAGCCGTCATCATACGCTCACCGCCACTTGCGTGTACGTTCACCATCCAAACACCCAGTTCAGCGGCAGCACGGACTGCTTTTGAACATGTGTTCGGGATGTCGTGGAATTTAAGGTCTAAAAATACTGAGAAACCACGCTTATGTAATTCACGAACAAATTCAGGGCCAAACAGGGTAAACATCTCTTTGCCCACTTTTAGGCGGCAAGATGCTGGGTCAATTCGATCGACAAAGGCTAACGCATCCGCTTGATTATCATAATCCAAGGCTACAATGATTTTTTGGTCGTTCATTTCATCTCCTAACGCAGTTAACTTTCTAAAAATTTCTAATCACCTAAGCAGGTGATAAATAACAGTCATAAAAATGCAGCCCGAAAGCTGCAATTAATAATTTGGTCTTAAAGTGACCACAAATCTATTCACCATCAAGCCCACGAATAGGCTTGATCGTCCCCCACCCTTTACATGAAGGGCAGTGCCAATACAAAGAGTGTGTCGAGAAACCACACTGACGACAACGGTAATGAGGCTTAACCTTAAGCTGTTCACCAACCATAGATTGAAGTGTGGTTAAGCTGTCTTTTGCTCGGCCTTCTTCTGCTTCCGCTAGGTGGTAATCGATTAATCGATAAAAACCTTTCATGGTTGGATTTTTAACAAGCTGCTTTGTCAGTAACTCTTGAGCAGAGCCTACATCTTCATGGTGAGCAACCAATTGCGCCAGCATCAGTTCGGCAGATACACCGGCTTTCTTCTGAATACACGCTTTGAGGAACTCGACCAATTGAGCTTCTTGTCCAAGCTTGTGGTAACACTCAGCAAGGGTTGGCAACACCTCACTGATAAAATCGATATCTTGTTCAAGTACCGATTCAAGACAATCAATTGTCTTTTGGTAATCTTCGTTCGCTAAGTGGAACTTCCCTAGTGCGATACTTGCGCGAACACATTTAGGGTCTTCAGAAAGCGCCTTCTTAAAATGCTGAAGCGCTTTAGAACGATTACCATCGGCTTGTTCTTGCATTGCAAGCTCACACCAGAAATGCGCGACTGTGGCACGCATCTTCATTTTTTTCTTGCCGAGCTTAACTAAGATATTTCCGTAATGGATAGCCTTGTTCCACTCACGGGTCTGCTGATAAATAGCCACCAACTGCTGTAAAGCGCCCTCTTTATGGTCAGGTTCTTCTACAAGTTGTTCAAAGATTTTTTCAGCGCGATCAAGGAAGCCAGAGACCATGTAGTCTTTAGCTAATTGTTGCAGTGCGAGATTTTTCTGATCGAGGGTAAGCCCCGAACGAGAGATGAGATTTTGGTGAATACGAATAGCGCGGTCGACTTCGCCTCTTGAGCGGAACAAGTTGCCCAAAGCCAAGTGAGTATCGATGGTTTCATTGTCTACTTGAAGCAGTTCAATAAAGTGATCAACCGCTTTGTCAGATTGATCTGACAGTAATAGGTTCAAACCCGTCACGTATTGACGGGAGATCTGGTGTGATTGCTTTTGTTTTTCTTGCTGAGCGTTACGATTACCCATATACCAGCCATAAGCGGCTGCGATGGGCAAAAGTAAGAACAGTAACTCTAACATCAAATATAGCCTTTAAGCTTGAGTATCAGCAGGGACCTGCTTTGATTGCTTATTGAGTTGCTTCTTCAAGCGATGAATTTTTAGCTGAGACCGCATGTGCATATTACCAAAGACTAACCAAGCAAGGGCGAAGCCTGAAACGAATACAACACCTAATAAACTTGATAGGTGGAAGTCACCTTGCGCTAGCAGATAGTTGAAATTCACAGTTGTTTGGTTTTGAGAGCCTAAAGCCAGTGCAATTAGGAAAAGTGCGATAACGGCGACTATTTTTATAATTTTCATAGTTCATCACTCATTGGTTGGTTAGCTGTACGATTATGCAGGAAAATTACTAATCAGACCACCATATTATGGTCATAAAAAAGCGGCATACATTATAGTATGCCGCTTTTCTTAATTCCGATAAGTAGGCTACATTCCTGAGTTTACTCGTTCACGCAGCTCTTTACCTGGTTTGAAGTGAGGAACGTATTTACCTTCTAACTCAACCTTGTCACCAGTCTTTGGGTTACGTCCAACACGAGGCTCACGATAATGCAGAGAAAAGCTGCCAAAACCGCGAATTTCGATTCGATCACCACTTTCTAGTGTTGAAGCCATATGCTCTAAAATGTCTTTTACAGCGTCTTCAATTTCTTTTGCAGAAAGATGCGTTTGCTCAGCGCACAGTCTCTCAATCAATTCAGACTTAGTCATAGTTACCCTCGTTGGTTTTCTTTTTAGAAATTATAGACCTATCGGAAAAATAAGCAAAAAAAAAGGAGCCTTACGGCTCCTTTCTTGGCTAGATAGCTATAATTCTCTTAATGAGAAGCTATTATTCGCCTTTAGCAGCTTTGAATGCGTCTGCCATTGCGTTACCGAACGCGCCTTCTTCAGACTTGTTCAGTGAAGCCATTGCTTCTTGCTCATCAGCTTCATCTTTAGCTTTGATAGATAGGTTGATTACGCGGTTCTTACGGTCTACACCAGTGAACTTCGCTTCAACGCTGTCGCCAACGCTTAGGATTAGAGATGCATCTTCGATACGGTCGCGAGAAACTTCAGAAGCGCGGATGTAACCTTCAACGCCTTCGATTAGCTCGATAGTAGCGCCTTTCGCGTCAACTGCAGTAACAGTACCGTTTACAAGAACACCTTTCTTGTTGTCAGCAACGTATGCGTTGAACGGGTCGTTTTCCATTTGCTTAACGCCAAGAGAAATACGCTCACGCTCTGCATCTACTGCTAGAACAACAGCAGAGATTTCGTCGCCTTTCTTGTATTCACGTACAGCTTCTTCGCCGGCAGCGTTCCAAGAAATGTCAGATAGGTGTACAAGACCGTCGATACCGCCTTCTAGACCGATGAAGATACCAAAGTCAGTGATAGACTTGATCTTACCAGTAACTTTGTCGCCCTTAGCTTGCATTTCTGCAAATGACTGCCATGGGTTAGCTTTACACTGTTTCAGACCTAGAGAGATACGACGACGTTCTTCGTCGATATCAAGAACCATAACCTCAACTTCGTCGCCAACATTAACAACTTTAGAAGGGTGGATGTTCTTGTTAGTCCAATCCATTTCAGAAACGTGTACTAGACCTTCAACGCCTTCTTCGATTTCAACGAAGCAGCCGTAGTCAGTTAGGTTTGTAACACGACCAGAAAGCTTGTGACCTTCTGGGTAACGCTTAGCGATTGCTACCCATGGATCTTCGCCTAGTTGCTTAAGACCTAGTGAAACACGAGTGCGCTCACGATCGAACTTAAGAACTTTAACTAGGATTTCGTCACCAACGTTAACGATCTCTGATGGGTGCTTAACGCGCTTCCAAGCCATATCTGTGATATGTAGAAGACCGTCAACACCGCCAAGGTCAACGAATGCACCGTAGTCAGTAAGGTTCTTAACGATACCTTTAACTTCAGTACCTTCTTGTAGAGTTTCAAGAAGTTCGTCACGCTCAACACTGTTTTCAGATTCGATAACAGCACGACGAGAAACAACAACGTTGTTACGCTTCTGGTCTAGCTTGATTACTTTGAACTCTAGCTCTTTGTTTTCTAGGTGAGCAGTGTCACGGATAGGACGTACGTCTACTAGAGAACCAGGAAGGAAAGCACGGATACCGTTAAGTTCAACAGTGAAACCGCCTTTAACTTTACCGTTGATGATACCAACAACAGTTTCAGCTTCTTCGCAAGCTTTCTCAAGTACGATCCAAGCTTCGTGACGCTTAGCTTTCTCACGAGAAAGTTGAGTTTCACCGAAACCATCTTCAACAGCGTCTAGAGCTACGTCTACTTCAGCACCAACTTCAACTTCAAGTTCGCCAGCAGCGTTCTTGAATTGTTCAGCAGGGATAGCAGATTCAGACTTAAGACCAGCGTCTACAAGAACGAAACCGTTCTCGATAGCTACTACAGTACCTTTAACGATGCTGCCTTGTTGGAATTCAGTTTCAGATAGAAACTCTTCAAAGAGTTGAGCAAAAGATTCAGTCATTATTTAATCTTCAATAATTAAACGTCCATGGGTATCCTACCGCATGGGGTTGATAAATTCGCCGGTCATCATCCTTGCGACCAACGTTCGTACTAGCTCGGCGAAATTACCCAGCCAGTTTCGATTCAATATAGTGTAGTGCTTTTTCTACTACCTGCTCAATATTCATTGAGGTGGAATCAAGCACTAGAGCATCCTCTGCAGGGCGAAGTGGCGCCACTGGGCGATTACGATCTCGGTCGTCTCGCTCTTGGATCTCGCTCAAAAGGTCGTCAAATTTAACATCTAACCCCTTCTGTTGCAACTGTTTAAGGCGGCGACTCGCACGCTCTTCAGCACTTGCATCTAAAAATATTTTCGCTTCAGCTTCAGGAAACACAACCGTTCCCATGTCACGACCATCTGCAACCAAACCAGGCGCAGCGCTGAATGCACGTTGACGACGAAGCAGTGCTTCGCGAACGCGAGGTAAAGCAGCAACTTTTGAAGCCGCCATGCCTGTCTCTTCTTTACGAAGTTCACCAGACACATCTTCACCTTCTAGGATAACCTTAACTAAGTCGCCTTCAGCAATAAACTGCACGTCTAAGTGTGTAGCAAGCGGTACTAAAGCATCCTCTGATTCAGTATCCACACCATGGTGAATTGCCGCTAAAGCCAATACGCGATAGATCGCGCCTGAGTCTAGAAGATGAAAGCCTAGCTTATCTGCTAGCAACATACACAGGGTACCTTTACCTGCACCACTTGGTCCATCAACCGTAATCACTGGGCTTTGAGAAGGCATCTTTTACTCCACGTTTTGTCGTAAGTTTTATTCTGTACTAGCGATTCGCCACTACTTTATAGGCGGCATATTATAGAGAAAAATTGGAACTCGAGCGAGGTAAATCTCAGATAATTCCGTGTTGATGATGCATAAACCAATGCAACTATCCCAATATCCGTTTGCTTAGGTCAATAAGACACACACGCGCTTTTCGATAGCGCACTTTTCGGTAGATAGAAAAAAGCCTCGCAATAAGCAAGGCTCATGATTTTTCATTTTGTAGAGCAAAGAAGAACTCGCTCAAAGAAGCTTAGCCAATAATAGCTCGAACCGCTTCTAGGTCTTCAGGCGTATCAACACCAGCAGCCGGTGCTTCCGCCGCAACGTCTACGTGGATTTTTTCACCGTACCAAAGTACTCGTAATTGCTCTAGGCACTCAATACGTTCAAGAGTGCTTGGTTCCCAATTAATGTAGGTATTGATAAAACCCGCTCGGTAAGCATAGATACCAATATGACGAAGCAAAGGAGATTCCGCAGCTGTACCGTTGTTCGCGTAAGCATCGCGATCCCAAGGAATCGTCGCACGACTAAAATACAGTGCGTAACCGTCTTTATCCGTCACGACTTTTACAGCGTTAGGGTTAAACACTTCATCAGCATGAGTAATTTCCACACCTAACGTTGCCATCGGGGCTGTACTGTTAGCAAGATTGTTGGCAACCTGATTAATGATTGAAGGTGGGATAAGTGGCTCATCACCTTGAACATTCACGATAATATGATCATCAGGAATATTCATAACTTCAATCACTTCAGCTAGGCGTTCAGTGCCCGATTCGTGATTCGGTGATGTCATACAAACGGTCGCGCCAAATGCTTTAGCCGCTTTTTCAACTCGAGCGTCGTCGGTAGCGATAATAACGTTATCGGCACCCGCTTTCATTGACTGTTCGTATACCCATTGAATCATCGGCTTTCCACCAATGTCAGCAAGTGGCTTCCCTGGTAAACGGCTCGATTGGTATCTTGCAGGTATAACAACCGTATAAGACATTACTTACCCTCATCCATAGAAACGGTGCGAGCTTCAGGTTCTAAAAGAACAGGAATACCCTCTTTAATTGGGTAAGCAAGGCGATCAATTTTACAAACAAGCTCTTGCTTATCCTTGTCAAAAGTTAGTTTACCTTTACATACAGGGCAAGCAACGATCTCAAGTAGACGGTGATCCATAGTATTCCATAACCTCTTTTATTCTTTTTAAAATTTGCTGTTGCGAATCTTCATCAAACTGCGCAGAAACTGGAAGATACCACCAGTTATCTTGCGCATATTCTTCGCATTTTACAGCGTCTTTTTCTGTCATAATCAGATTCATACCTTTATTAGCTAAGGCATGAAGTTCATCTTTATCAAAATCTTGATGGTCGGCGAAGCCCTGTGTGAAAACCACATCACCATCAAGATCTTCCAATGTTTTAAAAAAGCGCGGTGGGTGGCCTATACCGGCAAAAGCCACCAGCTTGTGTAATTTTGCCACAGACCTTTTCTGACCAGTCTTTAGGTTAACTGCTTGGCTTGGAAGCAAAGACATCGAGAACTCTCGACCGTGCGCTTTACCGCCATTGTTTACCAAAAAGTCGACTTCATCTAAACGAGAAACCGGCTCTCGTAATGGACCTAAAGGAATCAAACTCTCACTACCAAAGCGTCTTGCGCCGTCGATAACTGCAAATTCAATGTCGCGTTCAAGCGCGTAATGCTGAAGGCCATCGTCAGTGATAATCACATCAACGCCTTTGCTCAGCAATGCTTTCACTGCGTTAGCTCGCACAGGGTCGACTGCGACTGGCGCACCAGTTCGCTTACGAATCAAGCGAGGTTCATCACCCGAATGCTCAGCTGGGGTATTTTCATCCAACACCAACGGATAGCTTGGTGCTTTTGCACCGTAGCCACGAGATACGACTCCGGGTTTAAAGCCGTGAGCCTGAAGCATCTCAACTAACCAAATCACAACCGGTGTTTTACCATTTCCACCAGCAGTAATATTGCCCACAACAATAACAGGTAAAGGCGGGCGGTAGGTCTCTTTATTCCCTGAGAGATAAGCGTCACGACGCCGACTACTGATCATTTTGAACAGCAGACTAAGTGGCCACAAAAGCGGCCAGAGAAGATATTTCAACGGGTGATTGTTAAACCAAATCTTTTCGATCACAACAAGACCTAATTTATCCGCTGAACTGAATTCGGTGTAATTGTGCATAAGCACCATCATGCGCGATTAGCTCAGCATGTGCGCCCCTTTCTACAATATGTCCATCATCAACCACTAGAATTTCATCAGCTTGCTCGATGGTAGAGAGTCTGTGTGCGATAACTAATACTGTTTTGTCTTTCTGCAGTTCTTCTAGTGCAGATTGAATAGCTCTCTCTGACTCTGTATCCAGTGCAGACGTTGCCTCATCAAGAATCAAAACCGGTGCATCTCTCAATAGCGCTCGTGCAATCGCAATACGCTGTCTTTGACCACCAGATAGACTCGCGCCATTCTCGCCCACAACCGTATCAATGCCATTTTCCATACCATCGATAAACTCACTTGCATGAGCAAGCTTAGCCGCGTATTCGATCTGTTCACGTGAATACTGTTCTTCTGCTGCGTAAGCGATGTTGTTAGCCACCGTATCGTTAAACAGATGTACATTTTGAGAAACGAGCGCAAAGTGCTCACGCAGATTTCTCAATTCGTAATCACGAATGTCGTGGCCATCAAGCTCAATTGAACCAGAGTCTACGTCATAAAAACGAGTGAATAGGTTGGCAATGGTACTCTTACCCGAACCCGATCGCCCAACAAGCGCAACCGTTTTACCTTTCGGTATATTGAAGCTGACCTTATCAAGTGCTGGTTTCTCTGCACCGTCATAAGTAAACGTGACATCTTTTACTGCAACTTCACCCATTACAGTTTCAGGTTTCAACGTTCCTTTGTTTTGCTCGGTATCTAGATCCATCAAGCCAAATAGAGTTGTACTCGCAGCCATACCACGTTGGAATTCAGACGTTACGTTAGTTAATGCCTTTAGCGGACGTAATAGACCAAACATTGCAGAGAAGACAACAGTAAACGTACCAGGAGTAAGCTCGGCTTTAATAGAATCGACACTAGCAAGGAATAGAACAACAACAATCGCCACTGATGCAATCATTTGAATAATCGGGTTAGCGGCCGCTTGAGCAGTGATTAGTTTCATGCTTTGTTGGCGCATTTGGTTACTAACTTTATCAAAGCGGTGTTTTTCTAGGTCTTGACCACCGTAAGTTAGAACCACTTTATGGCCTTTCAGCATTTGTTCAGCTGAAGAAGCAACGTGACCCATACTGGTTTGCATGTTCTTAGAGATCTTTCTGAATCGCTTCGATACGATACTGATCGCCCACGCAACCAAAGGCGCTACAGCAAATAGCACCAAAGACAGCTGCCAACTATTCCAGAACATCAGCGTCAACAAGCCAATAATACTTGCACCTTCACGGACAATACTGACTAACGCTTTACTGGTTGCTGCAGACACTTGCTCTGAATCGTAAGTAATTCGAGATAGCAATGCGCCTGTCTGTTCTTTATCGAAGAAAGAAACAGGCATGTGCATGAAATGGCTGAAAATCTTACGACGAATTTCCATCACCACATTGCCAGAGACCCAACTCAAGCAATAGGTTGAAACAAAGCCACTGACGCCACGAACGAACATCATGGCAAAGATAATAAGTGGAAGTGTACGTAAAAAGTCAGATTCAGCATTACCAAAGCCTTCATCAAGTAACGGCTTTAGTAAGGAAATCATATAGGTATCAGAAACGGCATTTATAATAAGCGCAATTACCGCAACACCTAGGCCGGCCTTATATAATCGAATATAAGTCCAAAGTCTTTTAAATGTGACCCAGGTAGTTTCATCTGTTTGTGTTGACATAGAATCGCTTAATTTTCTCACAATAATCTATCTATTCTACTCCCTTACGGAGCATCTGCCTATACCACTGCCCGCCTTGTTGTTCTCTAATCGCATGATATTGCCAACCTTCTTTGCTAAGAGTGATGGTTATTTGTCCGCTTTCTCCAGTATCTAGCCAAGTACTCCCCGCTTCCTGATAACGTTCAATAACAAACTCACTCGGCATTCCCCACTGGTTGCCTTTGGCAAGAGAAGCTATCGCCAGCTGAGGAGACACCGCCTCAATAAACGACTTAATCGATGACGAATCGCTGCCATGATGCGGAACCAACATAACATCACTCCTTAGCTGTTCTCCTTCACGAGCAAGTAACCACTCACTTACCAGTTCAATATCACCAGTGAGCAACATTGAGAAATCAGCACTATGATCTGAGATCTTGACCACACACGAATGTGGGTTATACGCCCTCTTTACTTGCTTAGGCGGCCACAACACCTCAAAAACAACATCTTGCCAGTTCCAAACCTCTCCAATAGTACATGTTTGAATATTAGACGGGGCTTGAGTGATAGATTGGCGTTCTTGAATAATGTTCTGACTGGTTCTTATCCACTTTGGCGTATAGTTCTCAAGTAATGCCGGATAACCACCAGCATGGTCAGAATCGAAATGACTCACAATCACGCCTTCTAATTCATAAATCCCCCGCTGATTCAAAGTAGGAATCAACAAAGACTCAACAACCGAGCCTCCTGGCCACGCATTGCCAAGATCATAAACAACAATCTGATTGTTCTTTTCCAAGACCAAAGACAACCCATGCCCAACATCCAAGATATCAATAGTTAGTTTGTCTTGCTGGGGTTTGCTGAACTCCCACCACAGCACAAACACTGCAGTTACCAATATCGATAATGTTCGCTTGAAATACCGACTAACAAAGCTCAAAAACAAGATAAGGAATACTGATAATGCAATCGTCTGATTATCGACTTGGATCCAAAATCGCTCAGAGAAAGGAAGACTAAATACGAGAGGCTCAAGCGATAAGTCGACTAACTTCCACAGCTGACTGACCAAATCATTGTCTAGCGCTGTTATACCAACCACGCCAGACACTGACTCCGATATTAAGCTTAGAAACATTGCCAGAAACAACAGCGGGATCGTCACCATCGATACCCAAGGCAAAAGGAACAAGTTGTAGAAAACAGAGACTAAACTGACTCCTTTGAAAAACAACATCGAGGAAGGCGCGATAAGGAATGTCAGCATCAGTTGAAGCTTAATAAGTTGGAGTGCGTAGTCGATAGATGTAAAGCTTGAAGCTGAGCGCTGAGTATTACAGGCGATATAGAAAACAGCGCCCAATGCACCAAAGGACAACCAAAAACTGCTCGACAAAGCTGAAAACGGCCAAATCAGCAGAACCACGCACACACTTAAAGTAACATACCGAAGCAAACTGATATTTTGCCCACGCCACAAGAAATAACTCGCGATAACGCACATCACCAAAGCTCTCAAAGTTGGCAGCGTGAATCCAGCAAACCAACTATAGAAATACGCCAAGCCGAGCCCGAATATTGTAGGTAACCAAAGAAATGAAGGGGAAAGTAACCTTAATATCTTGCCAATCTGATAGCCGATACCAAAGGCAATCCCAATATGCAGCCCCGAAATAGCCATCAAGTGAATCAGGCCACTGCTTTTAAGCATATCCCACCGCTGAGGCGGAATAAGGTCTCGATATCCAAAACTCAAAGCGATAATGAGATCTTGATTTGCCAGCAGACTTAACCTTTCAAGGCTGGCTTCAAACCATTGGGCGCGTAAGTTGGTGCTAGAATGAATTCGGTACTTGGTATCTGCTCTGTAAGTTGCATTGGCAACCACGCCAGCACTAAACAAGTACTTTTCTCGGTCAAAGCCGGCTTCGTTGAGTTTGCCCCATATCGGCTTTATTGAGGCCGATAAATAGACATCATCTCCAAGCGTTAGCTTGAAAGGAGTAAACAAACGCAATTTTATCAATTGAGGAAAGATTAATTTTTCGCCGCCAATTGATCTGACTACTATTACGCTTTCAAAACCGTGGCTATTTTCACTAAAAAGGCTAACAACCGACGCATTTATGGTAGTATTCTGCCCTGATTGGAATAAGCGACTCGTTTGTATTTCAATCGCATTCCCTAGGCAGATAACTAGTATCAATGCTGTTACTGGACCTCTTGCACTCCGGAAAACGCTATACTTTGTTGGTGCTAGCAGTAACAACAGCATCAATGGTGCCCAAACCCAATGTGGCATCACAGGCCAGAAGCTGGCAGACACAACTGTCGCAGCAAATGAAATCAAGAACCAAGTGTTAAACAAGAGAGTAGCTTCCTCCTATGCCAAGAAAGTTTATCAAACGATTTATGCCTGACCATGATCTAATCAAGCGTCAGAAAGCATTGAAAGTTTTTGGCAATGTTTTGTACAACCCCAACTTATGGTGCCTTAATCGTCGCTCTGCGGCTGGCGCGTTTGCTGTTGGGTTATTCATGGCGTTTGTCCCTCTACCAAGTCAAATGATTATGTCTGCAGGCCTTGCTGTTGCATGTGGCGTTAACCTGCCTTTAGCTGTCGCACTTGTTTGGATCAGTAACCCGGTTACCATGCCTGTTCTCTTCTACTTTGCTTATAAAGTCGGGGCGTTTGTTATGCATGTGCCACCGCAAGCCTTCCATTTCGAATTGTCTTGGGACTTCATCTTGGCGCAAATGAGCACTATAGGGCCTCCGTTCTTATTGGGTTGTCTGATTTGTGGCGTGGTTTCAGCAATGATTGGCTACTTTGGTATTCGCGGTTTATGGCGCTACTCAGTAGTAAGAAGTTGGAAGAAGCGACAAGCAAGGCACTGAACGCCATTTCTTGTTATTCAATCTAACCTTGTATGCGCTTCACTTAAAACGTACACAAGTTAAAATCGGATGAGCTACTTACCTCTGCAAGATTGGCATGTAACGAAAGTCGTAAAGAACACGAATTGAATTCAATAAAAAAGGATCCCACTGGGATCCTTTTTTGTATCGACTGAAAACTGACGGCCTGTTATTTAGGCGAATGCTATTTAGAACTCAGCACTGAGGCTGGATTCAACTTCGCCGCGCGTGATGCTGGGTACCATGTCGCCAGTAAACTCAGCACAATCGCAGTGCCGGAAACCACAACAACATCCGTCATATCAAGTTGTGATGGCAAGAAGTCGACAAAATAGATATCACCGGACAAGAACTGGTGATCGACCAACTTTTCAAGTCCTTTGATTAGTGTCGTGAGATTAAGAGCGACTAGCACACCTATTGCACTGCCCACTAAACTGCCTAACACGCCTGAGAATACGCCCTGCCAAACAAAGATGCGCTTCACAAGGCCGTCTGATGCACCCATGGTTCTTAAAATCGCGATCTCTGATGCTCTGTCTTTTACTGCCATCATTAGCGTCGAGACAATATTGAAACAAGCCACACCAATAACCAGTACCATCACCAGATACATGATGGTACGAACGAGTTGGATATCTCGATACAAGAAACCAAACTTCTGCTGCCAGCTTCGTAGATACACATACACATCAAGCTGATTGCCCACTTCACGCACAATAGAGTTCGCGTTCAGCACATCGGTCACTTTTAAAGAGACTCCAGTTACCGCCTCACCTAAGTTGGCGTAGACCTGAGCATCACCAATCGGAATCAGAGCCAAGCTGTGGTCAATCTGGCCATTAAGCGTCAGCAAGCCAACCACTTTCACTCGAACACGCTTTGGCGCCTGAACCTTCACAGAACCGTTTACCGCTGGAATCATCAAAGTCAGATAATCACCGACTTTCGCACCCAGCACATTCGCTACACCAGAACCTAAGATGATTTGTTGTTGCCCTGCTTTAAACTCACTCCAAGCTTGCTTATCGATAAAACTCGACAGGCTCGATACTTGTTGCTCAAGTTGTGGGTCAACGCCGCGAACTTCAATTGCTTTGAGTTCTTTGCCCTTTTCAGCAAGCGCTGTAATTTTTACATAAGGCGCAGCAGCAACGACTTTATCGTGCTTAACCGACTCCTCAATCACGTGCTCCCAACGAGTCACAGGCTCATTCACGCCTTCAAATTCACCATGAGGAATGACAGAAAGTACTCGTGATTGAAGCTCTCGCTCAAAGCCATTCATCGCAGATAAGCCGATAATGATCACCGCGACACCAACCGCAATACCAATGGTCGAAGACAATGAGATGAACGACACCATCTTGTCTCGTTGTTTCGCACGGCTAAATCGGCCGCCTATCAATAGAGATAAAGAGGAAAACACTTAGCTCTCCTCTTTTTCTACGTTGACCAGTAAACCATCTTGCATGTGAAGTTGGCGATCCATCTTACCGGCAAGTTCACCATCGTGAGTCACGACCAAAAAGGCAGTATCGTATTCACGGTTCAGTTCACGCATTAAGTCGTAAATAGACAGTGCGGTGTTATGGTCAAGGTTACCGGTTGGTTCATCCGCCAACACTAGCGCAGGCTTATTCACCAATGCACGAGCAATCGCCACACGTTGCCTCTCGCCACCAGAAAGCTCTGAAGGTCGGTGGTCCACGCGGTGACTCAATCCAACTTTGTCCAACAAACGTTGTGCTTCTTGCTTTGCTTTAGCGGGCTTTTCGCCGCCAATCAATAACGGCATCGCCACGTTTTCTAAAGCTGAAAAGTCAGATAGAAGATGATGGAACTGATACACAAAGCCAAGATGCTGGTTGCGAAGCTTCGCCTGCTTATTCGAACTCAAAGATGCTAAATCTTGACCAAGAAAACTCACACTGCCCGCAGAAGCATCGTCTAATGCGCCTAAGATATGCAGTAAGGTACTTTTGCCCGAGCCAGAGGTACCGATGATTGATACTAGCTCACCCTTTTCGATGTCAAAGCTGACTCCCTTGAGCACCTCAGTATCTAACGAGCCTTCACGGTACGTTTTACGGATATCATTACATTGAAGAAAATTACTCATAACGAAGGGCCTCAGCAGGTTTCACAGACGATGCACGATAAGAAGGGAATACAGTGGCAATCAGGCTAAGTGCAATAGCCAGAACCACAACAACAGCGATTTGAATTGGGTTAATCAAAATTGGTAACTGTCCACCAAAGGAGAATAGAGCAACGCCCATCGCCTCTAAAATAGTATTAAGGTTCATCGCTAGAGCAACGCCTAACACACCACCAGAGAGCGCACCAATCACGCCACTACTTGCGCCTTGAACCATGAAGATCCCCATGACTTGACCATCAGTCATGCCTTGGGTCTTAAGAATCGCGACTTCAGACTGCTTCTCCATCACCACCATGATAAGTGCTGAGATAATATTGAAAGCAGCAACACCGATGATAAGCCCAAGCATTAAACCCATCATGTTTTTTTCCATACGAACGGCTTGGAATAGCTCACCTCGTTGGTCTCGCCAGTCGCTCCACAACCAACCTTCCGGTAATGGCTGAGTTGATAACTCTGCGACTTCAAACGGGTCTTCAAAAAATAGTCGCCAGCCTGAAATAGTGTCTGATTTATAACGCATCAAACGCCCAGCGTCTTGGATGTCTGTCACCATCAGTTGAGCGTCGATATCAGAACCTGTATTGAAAATACCGGCAACGGTGAAATTTCGTTGGCTTGGAATACGACCTAACGGGGTGTACTGGCTCGCGCTGGTCACCATCAGGCGAACTTTGTCACCCATAGATACCTTCAAATTTCTCGCCAAGGTGTGACCAAGAAATAGCTGATATTGCCCAGCTTGAAGTGAAGACAATCTGCCCGCAATCAAGTGGTTTTGAAGAGGGTCATCTGAATTAGGTTCAATACCGATTAATAGCCCCGCAGATAACTGAGCCGGACTCTGAATCACCGCCTCACTGCGGACAATCGGTTCAACGTGACCATTAAGCGAGATTTGCTCTGCAAAATTAGGCGCTTGGGCAGAAAGAGAGGTGGTGCCACCTTGCTCATAAACCACCGCTTGAGGAAGAACACCAAGAATTCGATCTTTTAACTGCGCTTCGAATCCATTCATTACCGATAAAACAGTAACCAAAGACAGCACACCAATGGTGATACCTGCCGTCGACATATAAGAAACAAAACGGCTAAAGCGATCACCTGAACGGCCTTTCAAATAGCGTAGGCCAACAAACAACGAAATAGGATGAAACATACTTTGAACCATCTAAAGGGGATGCGGGTTAATGTAACGGGTATTGCTGTTACTGTGTAGGGGGTAATTGAAAATATAGAGTGAATTAACTCAATTAGTTAGGCTTGAAAAACAGAACCTTGTCAAATAGCCAAATTTCAAACAACTATTTGAGACTTTCAATTAACTGACCTTGATTACTGCGGCCACATAGCGATAATCAATAGATCACTTCAAGGAACTAACGCATGACAGAACAAGAGTTTTTCACCGTTCACCATAGCCTTACCGCTAATATTGAACCAATGGACAGCGGCTTCACTTTACCTTCTCAAATTCAATTCGAATCTGAGATCCCAGCACCATTTGTGGTGGCAAGTGAATTTAGCCAATTGGATCTGTTAGCTGACAGCGCTCGAGCGGAACTGAAAAACAGCGACTTGAAGAATGTCACCAGTTTATTGGATGCACAAAACTCAAAATTAAACCTCTTGTTGAGCTTTATGTTATCGCAGCAAGATGATGAACAATTTCGTACCCACACGTATTCATTTGGCGCGAGTCAGTTCTCTTGTTTTTCCAAAACAGATATCGAAGCGGGTCGCTTAGTTAAAGCTAAGCTATTTATCGAGCACCCTGCCGCCGCTATTTATTGCTACGCGGAAGTCTTCGCTAGTGAACCTAAAGATTCAGGTTTCGAAATCAAATTCAAATATGCTCATCTTCGTGATACTGACCAAGACTTGCTGATCAAAGCTGCGCTTCATCAACAACAAAAGCTCTTACGTCAACGCTCTCTAGAACGAGATAACAAGTAAATAGACATGACAAAACAATCCATTTTTACACTACCTAAGCTCAAAGGTGCCGGTGATAAAAAACACATCGGTAACCTAGTTGGTTCATCTCTCGCGCTTGCTATCGCTAGACTTGCGGAGCAGCATAACAGCCATACTTTACTTGCAGTGCCCGATCCTCAAATCGCACTCAAGCTTCAATCAGAAATTGAACAGTTTACGTCACATGAAGTGGCACTATTCCCTGATTGGGAGACTCTGCCATACGACAGCTTCTCACCGCACCAAGAGATCATTTCTGACCGTATCGCTCGCCTTTATGCACTGCCAACGTTAAAAGATGGCATCACGATCGTACCGATCAGCACGCTACTACAACGTCAGTCGCCACGTGACTTCTTGTTGCAGCACACCTTAATGGTGAAAACGGGTGATCTGTACTCGTTAGAGAAGCTGCGTCTTCAACTTGAAAAGTCTGGCTATCGTTATGTAGACCAAGTGTTTGGCCCGGGTGAGTATGCGAGTCGAGGTTCAATTCTCGACTTGTTCCCAATGGGCAGCAAAGACCCGTATCGTATCGACTTCTTCGATGACGAGATCGACACCATCCGTACTTTCGATCCTGAAAATCAGCGCTCTATTGAAGACATCTCTGAGATCCGTTTGCTGCCAGCTCACGAGTTCCCAACCTCTGAAAGTGCTATTGAAGATTTCCGCATTCGCTGGCGCCAACAATTTGATGCGCGCCGTGAACCAGAATCGGTTTATATGCAGGTTTCAAAAGGCACTTGGCCCGCAGGTATTGAATACTGGCAGCCGCTGTTCTTCGACCATACTGAAACCTTATTTGATTATGTTGCCGATGAAGCGCAAATCCTCGTTCTAGGTGATGTCGAGACCGCGGTAGATTCATTCCTAACAGACGTTTCTCATCGATACGAACAACGCGGTGTTGACCCGTTACGACCACTGCTGAAACCAGAACAACTTTGGCTACAAAAAGACGAACTGTTCGCACATTTCAAACAAAAGCCACAGGTCAATCTGAGCTTAGATTCAATTGAAGAAAAAGCCGGACGTACCAACCTTCCGGTTGTGTCTCTGCCTGATCTCAGCGTTCAACATCAGAATAAAGAACCTTTGTCTAACCTAAGAAAGTTCACTGAAGCCTTCGACGGCAAAGTAGTCTTTTCGGTTGAATCTGAAGGTCGTCGTGAAGCGCTGAGTGAACTGCTTCGTGGTATTAAAGTACGACCAAGCGAAGTTGAAAACCTCGATGCCTCAATTAAAGGCAAAGACAAGTTCAGCCTCATCCTTGGCTCTGCTGAACACGGTTTTATCCATGAAGAGCAAAACATCGCCCTTATCTGTGAAAGCGACCTGTTGGGTGATCGCGTTGTTCAGCGCCGTAAGAAAGACAAAAAAAGTGTTAACAGCGACACTGTCATTCGTCACTTAGCCGAACTTAAACCAGGTCAACCTGTAGTGCACATTGACCACGGTATTGGTCGCTACATCGGCTTGCAGACACTCGAAGCCGGTGGCATGAAAACCGAATACGTGACACTTGAGTACCAAAACGATGCCAAGCTGTACGTGCCCGTTGCGTCTTTGAACCTTATTGGACGTTACTCTGGTGGCGCCGAAGAGTCTGCACCGCTACACAAACTAGGTGGTGAGGCGTGGCAAAAAGCGCGTAAGCGTGCCGCTGAAAAAGTACGTGACGTTGCTGCAGAGCTGCTGGATGTTTACGCCAAGCGTGAGCTTAAACCTGGCTATAAATTTGTTTTAGATCGCGGGCAATACGCAACCTTCAAATCTGGCTTCCCATTTGAAGAAACCGATGACCAAGCGATGGCAATCAATGCGGTGATGTCTGACATGTGCCAAGCAAAAGCCATGGACCGCTTAGTGTGTGGTGATGTTGGTTTTGGTAAAACAGAAGTCGCAATGCGCGCAGCATTCGTTTGTACGGATAACAGTAAACAAGTGGCGGTGTTAGTTCCTACTACCCTACTTGC
The DNA here is from genome assembly GCF_041468865.1 of Vibrio sp. 10N.286.52.C3. Taxonomy (NCBI): domain Bacteria; kingdom Pseudomonadati; phylum Pseudomonadota; class Gammaproteobacteria; order Vibrionales; family Vibrionaceae; genus Vibrio; species Vibrio sp. 10N.286.52.C3. Next base: position 44,947 of record NZ_JBFRJM010000004.1, read on the forward strand.
TCAGCAACACTTCGAGAACTTCCGTGACCGTTTCGCCAACTTGCCTATTCGTGTTGAGGTTCTATCCCGATTCAAATCAGCTAAAGAGCAGAAGTTGATCATGCAAGATGTCGCCGACGGTAAGGTCGATATCTTAGTGGGTACTCACAAGCTACTTTCGAGTGATATTAAGTTTAAAGACCTTGGCTTGCTGGTTGTCGATGAAGAACACCGATTTGGTGTGCGTCAGAAAGAGAAAGTGAAAGCGATGCGTGCGGATGTCGATATTCTAACGCTTACTGCGACACCGATCCCGCGAACGCTGAACATGGCAATGAGTGGCATGCGTGACCTTTCGATCATCGCTACACCACCCGCACGACGCTTGGCAATTAAAACCTTCGTTCGCGAGAGTGATGATGCCATCGTCAGAGAAGCGGTGCTGCGTGAAATCATGCGTGGTGGCCAGGTTTACTTCCTACACAACCAAGTCGACACGATTGAGAAAACAGCAGAGTCATTGCAAAAGCTGATTCCAGAGGCGCGCGTGACTGTAGCTCATGGCCAGATGCGAGAGCGCGAACTGGAACGCATCATGAATGACTTCTACCACCAGCGCTTCAACTTACTGGTGTGTACAACCATCATTGAAACCGGTATCGACGTACCAACGGCAAATACCATCTTGATGGACAGAGCCGATAACCTTGGTTTAGCACAGCTGCACCAATTACGTGGTCGTGTAGGTCGTTCGCACCACCAAGCTTATGCTTACTTGTTAACGCCACACCCTAAAGCAATGACCAAAGATGCGATCAAGCGATTGGATGCGATTGCTTCGCTCGAAGACTTGGGCGCAGGCTTTACCTTAGCAACTCACGATTTAGAGATTCGTGGTGCGGGTGAGCTGTTAGGTGATGAACAGAGTGGTCAAATCCAGTCAGTTGGTTTCACCTTGTACATGGAGATGCTTGAACAAGCGGTTGAAGCATTGAAGGAAGGTCGAGAGCCATCGCTTGATGACCTACTGCGTGAACAAACTGAAATTGAGATGCGTTTGCCAGCACTATTACCAGATGACTACATCCCAGACATCAATACACGTTTGTCTACCTATAAGCGTATTGCGAGTGTGAGTGACTCCGACGAATTGGCAGAGTTGAAAGTCGAGCTGATTGATCGCTTCGGCCTTCTGCCTGATGCAACCAAGAACTTGTTATCAGTTTCTGAGCTAAAATTAGCCGCAGCGTCTATCAAAGCGAAGAAAATTGAAGCCCACGATAAGGGTGGATTCTTAGAATTCTACCCGGATGCTGACATAAACCCGACCTACCTTGTTAAACTGTTGCAATCTCAACCGCAAAAGTTTTCAATGGAAGGACCAACAAAGTTCAAGTTTACGATACCATTGATCGACAGACGGAAACGAATTCAATTTGTTAGTGATTTATTGGGCGAATTCAGACAAAACTTGCTGCCTTCAGCATAAGACCCAATCCACTTGCACATATAAATTATCCAGCCGGTAGTTCGGCTGGAAGACGGAGTAAAAATGAAAAGACTGATCCCACTGCTACTATTGTTCGTCTCACTGCCAAGTTTGGCGCAGAGACAATTTGATATAGAAGTGATCATTTTTAAGCGCGCTGTTGATGCAGAGAAGGTGAACGAATCTTGGCCAAATACACAGCCTAAGATTTCACTTGAACGCGTTGGTTCATTTCAAGATACCCAATACCGAGCAAAGAAAGGCGTTCAAATGCTACCTTACTCGGAATACAAGTTAACGCCTCAGAAAGACAAGCTACGTAAACACGCTGGCTTTGAAGTTCTGATGCATACCGCTTGGCGTCAAGGCGACCAAGGTAAGAGCTCGGCACCTGTTTTCCATATTCAAGCAGGTAAAGATTTCTCTAAACAGTTTAATGCTGATGGCTCTGAAAAAGGCGCAATCACTGCAGGCAGCGCTGATGGGTTCCAAGAAGAGACCATTGATAAGCCACTCTACGAATTAGACGGCAAGCTGCAAATCTACGTTCAGCACTACCTATACGCTGAAACGACATTAGATTTAAAAGCGCCAAGCGTTCGTGAAGTGACTCTACAAGAGCAACAAATTGAGCTAGATTCACCAGTAAGTGGCGCAGAAAGCAACGTCCAGGTGGGCAATCTAACTGAAATTTCTCCGACGGTTGAAGTCCAAGAGTTCCTTAAGAGCTACCGCATGGACCAAAAACGTCGTATGCGCAGTACAGAAACTCATTACCTTGACCACCCACTTCTTGGAATGGTGATTCAAGTTAGACGTGTAGCGCAGTAAATTACTTGCCGATTCGGCTATAATTATATAAATAATTCAATCCGCCCTCCTAGTGAGGGCGTTTTATTAAGTGCTATCTATCTTTATTCTGTACTGACTCTCTTTGCTCAGTACTTACACGTTACTTGGTACGCTCTATGAGCCCTGAATTTCAGATCAACACACAAAATCTTAGCCTTAAAATCATTGAGGCCTCAGATGCTCAAGAATTTTCTCAGCTGGTTAAGTCCTCCCCTAGCTTGCTGCCATGGGTCGACTGGTGTCATAAAGAGTTTTCTATCGTCGAGGCCGAGAAATTTATTCTGGCAACTCGCCTGAACTGGGTGAAAGCCGATGCGTTTGGCTTTGGCATCTTTGAACGAAAAAGCGATAAGTTAGTCGGTATGGTTGCCATTAATGAGCTTTACCACACCTTTAATATGGCGAGTTTAGGTTATTGGGTCGGTGATGACTTTCAAAGGAGAGGGATCGCCAAAGAAGCGATGTTCGCCCTATTTGAATTTTGTTTCGCGCAACTCAAGTTAACGCGTTTGGAAATTGTCTGCGATACCGAGAACCTACCCAGCCAAAAGTTGATCGAGAAGTGTGGCGCTGAGCGAGAAACCATTGCCCAGAATCGATTTCTGTTTAACGGTAAGCCGAAAGATGGCGTGGTTTATTCTGTGCTACCTCCAACGTCTTAACAGCAGAAATGAGTTCAACACCTGCGATAATCCATAATCGACACGATCAAAAAAGAGCTCCGAAGAGCTCTTTTTTATTATGAGCGTAATGCTCTGAGAAGGCTTACCTGATTAGTGAAGCTTTAGGTTTGGACGAAGTACACGGTTAATACGACCAACCAGCATCATCAGTGATGTTTTGATTAAGCCGTGAAGCGCCATCTGGTGCATGCGGTACAAAGAGATGTAAACCACACGAGCAATACGACCTTCGACCATCATCGAGCCTTTCGTCAGGTTACCCATCAAACTACCTACCGTAGAGAAACGGCTAAGTGAAACTAGCGAGCCTTTGTCTTTGTAGATGTAGTCTTTCAGGTCACGACCGTTCAACTTAGCAATGATGTTGCTGAATGCACAGCTTGCCATTTGGTGAGCCGCTTGTGCACGTGGCGGAACGAATGAACCGTCTGCTTGTGTACATTGCGCCAAGTCACCGATTGCAAAGATGTTGTCATCCAGTGTTGTTTGCAGCGTGTTCTTCACAACCAACTGGTTGATACGGTTGGTTTCAAGACCACCGATATCTTTCATGAAATCTGGTGCTTTGATACCTGCTGCCCATACCATGATTTGAGCTGGGATCTTGTCACCATCTTTGGTTGTTAGGCCGTCAGAATCCGCCTGAGTCACCATCGTATTCGTACGAACGTTCACACCAAGCTTGGTTAGCTCAGAGTGTGCTGCACTTGAAATACGAGGAGGTAGAGCTGGAAGAATACGCTCACCCGCTTCAACTAGGTTTACGTTCAGCTTGCTTGAATCTAGGTCGCCGAAGCCGTAAGTACGAAGTTCTTTAACGGCGTTGTGTAGCTCTGCAGAAAGCTCTACACCAGTTGCACCAGCACCAACAATCGCGATGTCTACCGTGCCTTGACCGTTCTTAGCGTGAAGCTTTAAGAACTGATTGTTCATTTCTGTACGGAAACGGTGTGCTTGCTCTGGGCTATCAAGGAAAATACAGTTGTCACGAACGCCTGGAGTGTTGAAGTCGTTTGACGTTGAGCCTAGCGCCATCACTAGAATATCGTATTCAAGTTCACGGCTTGGCATCAGCAGTTCACCGTGCTCGTCTGTAAGCTCGCTTAGTGCAATCACTTTACGCTCACGATCGATGTCGTTCAGGCTGCCCATTTGGAAATCGAAGTAATGGTTTTTTGCGTGCGCACGGTAGCTTAATGCATCAACACCTTCATCCAGTGAGCCCGTTGCTACTTCATGAAGTAATGGTTTCCATAGGTGGCTTGCTTTACGGTCTACCAGAGTAATCTGGGCACGTTTCTTACGACCTAAAGTGCGGCCTAGCTTAGTTGCTAGTTCTAAACCACCAGCACCGCCGCCTACTACGATAATTTTTGTCACAATGACAATCCTCTACAAAATGAATAAATGGGGTTCGGCTCGATTACTCCAACCGATAAATTCTATGTATCTACTCGGCCTTGAATGCGAAGGCTGTTACAAATTGGGTTACCGCGAAAAAGAATAACGACAGCTCACCGAGTAGTTAGAGGGGTTACAAACAACAAATAATGGTTTGTTGCTTTGCTCACGTGGATAAAAAAGGTGACTACCTGAGAGGCAGAACACAAATTATGGGCAAGTTTTTTCACTCGCTCTCAATTTTTTTTGATATTTGTCAAAATGTTTTGCTTGGGAACATTATATATAGCAAAAAGATGACCGCAACAAAAAAATCCTTACCCTCAATGAGGATTCGCGACTAATTAGTTAACGTTTGCGCAAACTGATCTATAAATGCACAAACCGACCGATAAAACATATACAACTACTTTATCAATACCAATCTCTAAGATTCAGATGTGAAAAAGCAGCACTCATTGAGCACTGCTTTTATAAAACATCTGGATTGATTAAGCGTTTTTGAACGCTTTCATTGCTTGAAGATGTTGAGAGATCTTTTTGAATTTATGACTCTCTTTCTCATCCCAGATTACATCATAGTAATCTTCTAGCGCGGCAGCTGTTTTGGTATTGTCGTGAATTTCATCTTCACGAGAAAGCACCACTAAACAGCGTCCTTTGTTTTTCATACGGTACTGAGCAACACATTTAGTTGCGATGTCTTCGTACTCTTCTGGACGGTCAATTCGACCTACCATGTTGTTCTCAGGGTGCAGATTAGGGTTGAACACCACCTGCTTAATCCCACATAAGAAACCAATACGCTCAGACCAAAAACCACCTAAACCTACACCACAAATAATGGGATGCGGATCATCGGATTGCTCTATCACCTTATGCACTTCTTTTAGCAGATGCTGCATATCGTGTTTTGGATGCAAAGTACTGTAGTTGATGAAACGAACGTCATCATCAATGAATTGCAACTGCAGTATTTTTTCGTGATTGCCCGGGCTTGTTGAGTCGAAGCCATGTAGATAGATAATCATTGTACCTCCCCCGTTGAATATTGGTACGTTTTGATCAATCTAACACGAAAAACAAGGTTTTAAAGGTAACAGCTGAGAAATTATATTTTTCACTTCCTAAACGTGATCCTAGCTACATAAAGTGTGACTCAGAGCCTCCGCTTCACGCAGATAACTTTCATCGCCCCAAAGCTGATGAGCAAGTAAATACCATAGCATCGCCATCATCTGGCTTCTTGGTAACCATGCTTCTACACCATCAAGCCAAGGCTGAACATCATGGATTCCTCGCAGCTGACAGTACTTCTCAACCGCTTCTGTGACTGGCGCGCCAGCAACCGCAATGGTTAATGTTAAATCGAGCCTAGGGTCTGCGAGCGCAGCGTATTCCCAATCAATAATCTTAATGCAGTCACTGTTTCTCACTAGGTTATAACCACCTAAGTCAAAATGGCACAAAGACAGGTCAACATTGGTAATACTCGGAGCCACGCGCCACTCTTGATAAATCTTAGTGCAGGCTTCAGTCTTATGAATCGCATCAAGCTGCAGCCAGTAATGGTCGACTCGCGCCGTGAAACTGAATGGTTGCAGTGGTAATCGCGCAGTATTAACCAGATGAACAGAGATCAGCGTTTTCAACAGGTCATCGAGTTCTAGATCTTCGTAAAGTGTCTCACCCGCAATCCACTCAACCAGTAACCCCTGCTCATTCACTACCATTGGGCTTGGCCCGATACCGAGTCGCTCAATGGCAGACAGCACTTGGTACTCTTCATGGCGAGAAATGAAGAACGCTTTGGTGATAGGTGTGGTTGGCCGCCAAACATACGCAGTACCATCGGCATCGACCAACTTCCAACATCGATTGGTCAAACCGCCTGTTAATGTCTGTGCTCTAACTGGAGGCTCAGAAAAGTAACCGTCAAGCGAACTCAAACTGGTATCAAGAAGCTTAGCCTCAGACCAAGAAAAAATTGCCATATTTACTCCCTATAAACGTCTTAACTGCCCTATAAACGTCTTCATTCCCTACAAAAAAGACACTGACCAAAAGCCAGTGTCTCTTCATAAACAGCACATCATGCACTGCATTGGCGTGTGACCAAGCTATACGCTGTCAAGATTAAGCGCTGCCAATACTAGACATTGTCAAATCCGGCTGCGCATAGTTGGCAAGTAAGCGAAATTAAAGGCCTAGTAGGCTCTTAGATTGTTGCTTACGGATTTCAGTCTCGTCAGCCCATTCAATCAAGCCAGACTCAAGATCCATTAGACGCATCGTCATTTTGTAGTATACGTCTTCATCGCTACCCGCTTTCTTAACGATGCTTGATAGGTTGCCGTACAGCATGTACTGAGCACCAACCATTTTACCGAATTGAATCGCTGAACTTTGGTTTACAAGCTCATCGTTGTTTTGGAAGTTCAATTGGTCACGAACAGACTCTACACGGTCCATATCAACGAAACGGAACTTACCAGAGTTCAGCATCTTAGTACTGATAGTGTCAGTGATTGACTCAGTATCGATGTGCTCACTTGTTTTGTTCTTGATTCGCTCTACAAACACGATTGGACGCTGTTCACGAGTAATGTAAGACACAGAACCAGACGCCATCATGCTATCGACCATTTCACCCGCAATCGTTTGAAGGTCAGTTGAACCGAAATCGATTGTCGTGGTTTCTACTGCTTGTGCATCACCGTAGCTTACCTTGTTTGAACAACCGCCTAAAATAACCGCTAAACCTAGTAGCGCAATGACACTCTTTTTCATTTTGTTTCCTCAACTTATCACTGAGCGGGGTTACCCACACTCTTAAATTCTTGTATTTACGAATCATGAGACCCGTTTAATCTAACTTACTGCTCTCGGAACTGGACTCTGAACTGAGTCGCTTTCGGGTTTACCGACACTTCCGACAACGAAATACTTTCAAAACCACGAACAATCGCTTGCTTCCAAGGACCTTGTTTAAGGTTGACCTCAAGCCCGGCATCGTCGTACCAGTAAAAACGATAAAGAATATGTTGATCGCCTTTATAGTTACTGTTTAAACGAACGATTCCTCGCGTATGACCGTCGACCAGATCGGTGCGAATATCTTCAACCTGTAAACGGCTGCCCAATACCTTGTCACCAAAGAAAACGTTCTGAGTCAGACTATCGACCCTTACGCCAGCTGTATTATCAGCACAACCAGCCAGAGCCATAACCGCTGCTAAGCTCACTAACCACTTTTTCATTACAGCCTCCCTAGCTGTTTATGCCACATTGTTGCATTGTTTCCTTGTCGAGAAATCCACACCAAGGTGGTCTGCCCTTCTCGAATATCAAAGTCGTACGTTTTAGCGCCCGCTTCCAACGTATATTGACCGCTATTTGCTACAAACGTACTGCTCTTAATCTCTGCAGGTAATGATTGCCAACTGCGAGTGTCTGGTTGCTCTGTCAGTGTGTTCCACACGTTGAACAGAATATTACCGACATCATCGCCTTTGGTTGCTTCTTTTCGAATGCGATCTTTCGCGACTACACGTAGCGCTTGGCGAATAACAATGCTTGTCATACGTTCCGATAGATCGTTCTGCGCCATCGCGTTTACATCAGTGATCAAATGTTCTTGTAGCGGCTGTCCGCTGATTCGCAAGGCAGAAAAACGCTCTACGTTTTGACTTGGGTAATATGGCAGCGCAAGAGAGTATATTGCCCCCTGATCGCGACTGTCATAAACAGGCAAATCCAGTCGCCAACTGTCCATAGCTTGCACAGCGCTCTGCTCTTGAAGAACAATCACTCGCCCTTCACCTGCACTAAGTTTAGAAGATTGCTTATAGCGTTTTTCTAATGTTGCTAAATCTTGTCGCATCCCTAAACGAGCGGCTGTTGCCATGGTTCTATCGATGATTTCTTGGTTATCTGGCATCACAGCCAAAGCACGACGATAGTCAACGTAGGCGCTGTTTAAATCATTTGACGCTTCATAAAGCAGACCAGACAAGAACATCAGATACGCATTCTGTACTGACTGCAGTTTCTTACCCGCATCAGGGTAATTGGCAAGGATGCTACCCACATTGGCAGACAAGCCTTGCTTCTTCGCATCGCTGGCTGCTTTGTCTAACTCAGCCTCGCGTTGCTTCTTCGCTTGTTCTTGAACTTGGTTGGCGCGACGCATTTCAATCACCGCACCTTCTAAATCGTTTTTCTTGAGGTAATTTAAACCGAGATACAGATGAAGAAAGCCCAACTCGTAATCGGCTGGCACATACTCGGTAATATTGTCATTCACAGCCAACGCACCCACACTGGTTGCACTGTCTGAGATTGAGATCACGGCTTTGCGTTGCTGCTCAGTAACCGCCTGATCAGCCACTTCAAACGAAGCCTTACTCTCAGGGTATTTTTGATCCAGCAGATTAATTCTGCCTCTTTCAAAGTTATCAAGGATGTCGCCTGCCGCGTAATCTGGTAGCTCTTGCTGAGCCTCTGAATAATCTCCAGATTTAACGGCTTGGTAGATCGCTTTGTTTTGTGCGCTGTAATGACTGAACAGGCTTCCTGCAGACATACTCGCACAACCTACGGTCAACGCCGATAACAGGGCAATGGAAGCGAATCTAAACTGTTGCTTCACTTATCGTCTCCGTGCATGTTTAAAATGCCAACTTTATTAGGGTCTGCTGACCTTTAATGGTCTCATTATCAAAACGAAACGCGTTGTAAAAAGGATCTCAAGCCAGTTGAAACCCTACTTATTTAGCCTCTGCCTAAGCGATGCCGACATTCAGACAACAGATAGAACTTAAAGTTGGCATACAAACTACAAATTTTCCAACTAACTACTTGTGTTAAACCACTAATGAGCGCGTTTAAACTAGCTCATTAGCTTTCATTAACTCGTTAGCTTTTCATTAGCTCATTAACTTTTTATTAGCTCATTAATAGGGGGCCAAGTGGACGGCCGCCAACCAAGTGCATGTGAATATGATAAACCTCTTGGCCACCGTGAGAGTTACAGTTCACGATAAGACGATAGCCATCTTCTGCAATGCCCTCTTCTTTTGCTAACTTGCGAGCAACAGTAAACATGCGCCCCATCATCGCTTCATCTTCGACTTCAACATCGTTAGTTGTCGGAATCAGCTTGTTTGGGATGATTAGGATATGGCTTGGCGCGCGAGGGTTAATATCGCGAAATGCGGTTACTAAATCGTCTTGGTATAGTAGATCTGCTGGGATTTCTTTGTTGATGATCTTAGTAAAAATGGTTTCTTCAGCCATGTTTCTCTCCGATAAAACATTTATTTTTTAATGCTTTGAGTATGCGCTATGCCGCATCAAACCACAATAAATCTGCTTTAAAGCATAATAAAAAACACCGTTCAAATCAAAGAAAACGAGCCTTAGCTCTCAAGAATGGCATGTTGGTTATAACTGAGCGCTATTTTTGACGTGTGCGTCATAAAATGCGTAAGCCGAGCTCAATAGAATGCTGATAATTTTGTTAGTTTTACTTTGACCTGACATTAGGTCTGCATTTTTATTTAGGGAGAAAGCCATGAAGGGATCTGTGATCAAGCGTATGTACGCTGGTTTCGCACTGATCATCATCATGTTCGCAGTCACGATAACCATCATGATGAACAGCATGAATCAGATACACAGCAATTTTGAGAGTGTCTCAGAAACCTCATTACCACTTGTCGCGCTTTCAAATCAAACGAGTGTTCAATTGCTTTCTGCTGATAAGTCATTCAAAGATTTCTTAACCACACAAAACGCTGAACGCATGTCTGCAATGCGTACAGAATTTGCTGCATCACAAAACTCGTTTTCAGAAGTTCTCGGTAGTTTAGAAGCGGCAAGCCAAAACAATGCTTCACTTGTTGAACGTATCGCGCAATTAAGAGCAATGGAAGAACGCTACTTCGCCGAAGCTGACGAAGCGATGAACAACTACGTCGCGATGTTCGAAGCACAAGAACAAGTACAAAAAGCGTCTCGTGACTTCCAACGCTTACATTCAGAATTAACCGTTGGTATGAAAGAGTACGTTGCCGACCAAAAAAGCATCTCTGTAAAAGTGATGGCAAAGAGCTACTTCATCAAACTGCAAGACGCAGAAGTTATTACCTCTGATGCACTTGCTAGCTCTGATGTTGCCTTCGTTCAAAAAGCCGTTAACCAAAACAAAAAGGCCGTTACTCATCTTAACTACGCTTATCGAGGTCTATCAACACAACTACCAGCACTTAAAAATGTCTTTGATGAATCAGTTCAAAAGTTCACCAAAGATGTTGGTCAGAAAGGCGGTGTCTTGGACAAACACAACAACTACTTGAAAGCGAAAGAAGCTCTGTATATCAACATTGCAAACCTAGCCGTAGAAGTTGACCAAGCGATGGCTGTTTTGGACTCATTCAACGTGACCGCTGAAGAGCAACTCAACTCATCACTAGCAGACGCAAGCAGCATCTACGACAAAGGCCTATTCAACGCGATTGCCATTGGCATTGTTGTGACTGTGTTCGCTGCTGCGATTGGTTACCACATTGCACACAGCGTACGAGAGCCATTAACTCGCATCCTCGGTACATTAGAAGGTCTAACTGAAGGTGATATGACTCAGCGTATCGATATTCGCTACGACAACGAATTCAGCCGCGTGAGCCGTCACATCAACACCTTGGCTGACAACCTGCACAATATCCTTGTGAAGTTGAATGATGCTTCAGATGACTTAACTAAGACTGCAAGCGTCAACCAGAAGACGTCATCTGAAACGCAGGCTCAATTGAACAGCCAACGTGAGCAAACCGCGACTGTTGCGACCGCAATGACAGAGATGTCTCATTCTGTACAAGAAGTGGCGAACAGCGCGCAAAGCTCACTCACCATGGTTCAACAAGTAGAATCGGCTTCTGAGTCTGGTCGTCAGATCATGAACACCAACATCAGCACCATTAATCAGCTTGAAGTTCGCCTTACTGAATCAGTGGGCGCTGTAGGCGAGCTACAACAGATGAGTAGCCAGATTGGTTCAATCCTTGACGTTATTCGTGGTATTGCTGAACAGACCAACCTACTTGCACTTAATGCGGCAATCGAAGCAGCGCGTGCAGGTGAACAAGGTCGTGGTTTTGCAGTCGTTGCCGATGAAGTACGAGTGCTAGCACAGAAGACCACTCAATCAACCTCTGAAATCGAGACTATGATCAGCAATCTGCAATCAAGCTCGAAAACTGCAAGTAACGTAATTGAAAGCTGTATGAGCGATATGGACATGTCGGTTCAACAAGCTTCAAGTGCAAACAGTGCGATGGAAGAGATCCAAGCCTTGATTCTAGAGATCAGCCACATGAGTACACACATCTCTCAAGCAGCCGCTGAGCAGAGTGAAACGTCTGGTGATATTGCACGCAACATCGAAGACATCAACCACATCGCAGATAAGAGTTACCAAGCGATGTCTTCAATTGCGGAGGCAAGCCAAAACCTAACAATTTTGGCGAATCAGCAAGGTGATTTAGTACATCAATTCAAACTATAGATAAATGAAGAATCGATAGATATTTAGTGAGATTGTTGAGACTTCTTACCCAATAGTGGTGACTAATTGAGCTAGGGCAACTTTTATCAAGGGTTGCCCTTGTTTTTTATGAGCTTTGTCATTATATGATTATTAAGGCTTGCTGCTTCCCGTTTTTTCTTTCACCTTTATGAGCGAGCCGCTATTAAGGAATTTATATGGCTGTTCATGTTGGCATTATCGATCAAGACCCCATTCGCTTGCTCACCCCATTACTTGATAACCGAACGGTCAGCACTCACATCGTGTTTATCGGTGACAAAAATCAAGTCAGTATGTACAAACGTTTAGACAGCGTTTTGCACAAGCGCGACATTACGAGTGAGTTTTTCGAAATTCCGACCATCGTAAATACATCTGTCATTAAAGAATCTATCCAAACCCTTGCCGAAGACCTCAAAGCACGCGGTCAAGAAGTGAAGCTCAACGCAAGTTGTGGCCTCCGTCACCGCCTACTTTCTGTGTACGAAGTATTCCGTACTTACCACTGGCCAATCTTCGTGGTTGAACCAAATAGCGACAAGCTTTGCTGGTTGTACCCTAATGGTAAAGAAGACGCACAAGTTCAAGACCGCATCACTATCGACGACTACCTAACTGTGTTCGGTGCTCGCGGTGAATTCAGCGATGTTCAGCTGTCTCCGCAACTGGATCAGAAACTTTATGAACTGGGTGAACGTTGGGCAAGTAACGCACTCGAACTAGGCCCTGGCCTTGCGACATTGAACTACCTAGCAACGACCTGCCGTAAAGAACAAAAACTTGATGTAGGCCTATCTGAGAAGCAACAAGGCTATCGCGAGCTCAACATGCTGCTGAGCGATTTGGTTGAAGCTAAAATTGCGACTTACGACAATGGTATTTTGACCTTTGCCAACGAAGACGCGCGCCGCTTCTCAAACGGTGAATGGCTTGAAACATTGGTTCACAGCACAGTTAAGCAGATCCAAGATGACATGCCGACCATTCAAGACCGTTCTTTGAATGTTCAGGTATACCGTCAACTGGGTGAACGTGAGGTTCGTAACGAGCTTGATGTTGCCTCTGTGGTGAACAATAAGCTGCACATCATCGAATGTAAGACCAAAGGCATGCGTGATGATGGTGATGACACCTTGTACAAACTGGAATCGCTTAGAGACCTGCTAGGTGGCCTACAAGCACGTGCAATGTTAGTGAGCTTCCGCCCTCTTCGCCATAACGACATCACACGAGCTGAAGATCTTGGCCTTGCATTGATTGGCCCTGACGAATTGAAAGATCTTAAAACACACCTAACGGCATGGTTTACAGCTGCGGGTGGCAGTGAAGATCTAGAGTACTAAAAACCAATAAGCTCATGAGAGCTCAATGCTCTTAAGCAGATTGTTAAAAAGGCGAATGACGATTAAATCACTCGCCTTTTTTGTTGTCTGTTTTCTCTATTGATTACTTTCAGACGGCACAAAAAAATGGCCGCATCATACGATGCGGCCATTTTCAAAATTTAATGTCACTTGAAGACTTAATGCTCTCTAAAACTCAGAGCACTTTAAGACTTAAAGCATTTTACGAGCGGCTTCTACAACCACTTTGATTGAACGTGCTTCTGTTACTTTTAGAGTGTCGTGATCAGGCGTCTCTTTTTGAGTACGGTTGATGATTACACCAGCAACACAACCTGCTTTCAGACCAGAACTTGCACACATAGTTAGCAGTGTTGCAGATTCCATCTCGAAGTTTAGAACGCCCATGTCTTGCCATTCTTGCATAGAGCCTTGGAAGCGCTTAACAACGCGACCAGAGAACGTGTCGTAACGCTCTTGACCTGGGTAGAACGTATCGCTTGATGCCGTTACGCCCATGTGAACTGTTGCACCTGATTCATCAACTGCCGCTTTCATTGCTGTTGCAACTTCAAAGTCAGCCACTGCTGGGAACTCCATAGGAGCAAAGTGTAGGCTAGCGCCGTCTAGACGAACAGAACCTGTAGAAACAATCATGTCACCCACGTTTACGTGAGGTTGGATAGCACCAGTCGTACCAACACGTAGGAAAGTGCGAACACCAAGTTGAGCAAGCTCTTCAACTGCGATAGAAGTCGATGGACCACCAATACCTGTTGAACATACAACAACTGGTTTGCCGTCTAGCTCTGCGCGGTAAAGCGTGTATTCACGGTGACTAGCAAGGAATACTGGGTTCTCCATCTCTTCTGCAATTTTTTGCACACGAGCAGGATCACCAGGGATGATCGCAAGAGTAGCACCGTTAAGATCTGCTTCAGTAACACCTAAGTGGAAAACAGCTTGAGACATAGTTCGCTCCTTTTGGCTTATTGGGCTTTTTACCCTTATTTAAGCTCATAGTAAATTCGTGGGGTACGAACACACTCTAACCAAGCTCATTACAAAATGAAGTGACACATGTCACATGAATGATCGCAACAATAATTCAAGTTTCACAAAAAACCGATTGGCATCACAAAAATAAGCAATCCGCACGCCTATGTTGCATACTAATGAGACAAAAAGCGCCTTTAACGTATTACCGCTAAAGGCGCTTTTATATTAAGAATGCTCTATGTCGGTGAGCTCGATTTAGTCCGCTTTAGATTTAAATCGAAGCAGACGCAATGCGTTCAATGTCACCAATGCAGTTGCACCACTATCCGCTAAAACTGCCACCCACAAACCGGTAATACCTAACAAGCTTGTCACCAAGAATACGACCTTCAAACCAAGCGCAAGGGCTACGTTTTGACGGATGTTGTTCATGGTCGCTTGCGACAGTTCAATCATCGCTGGCAGCTCAGTTAAACGGTTATGAGTCAGTGCTGAATCCGCCGTTTCCAAAGCGACATCCGTACCACCACCCATTGCGATGCCGACATTCGCCGTTTTCATTGCTGGTGCATCATTAATGCCATCACCGACCATCGCCACGTGCGACTGTTGAGATAACTCCTCAACGTAAGATACCTTGTCGCTTGGCAATAGGCTTGCCTTGTACTGCATACCAATCTTGCTACTGATCGCTGCTGCACTGCGCGGATTATCGCCGGTCAACATGATAGATTGAATACCTAATTCATTAAGTCGTTCAATCGCAAGCTTAGCGTCACTGCGTAACGTATCTTGCCAAGCAATCAGACCAATCACCGTCGTAGCTTGCTCTGTTGATTCTTCTTGATCTTTAACCTCAAGAGCAACCACAACCGTCTTGCCCTCACCTTCTAATGCTTCTACCTGAGAAACCACATCGGCACCAAGTTCGAACGTGACTTTAGACGGTGACAGAACCTGATACTTAACACCATCAACATCCCCTTCAACACCACTACCAATCAACGCTTTCTTGTTGTGTGATTCAGGAATCTCAATATTCAGGTCTTTTACTTTAGCGACAAGTGACTGCGCCAACGGGTGAGTAGAGCCAACTTCAATCGCCCCAACCACACGCAGCATCGCGTCTTGTTGCCACCCCGATAGAGGTTGAATATCCGTAACCTGAGGCTTACCTTCGGTCAGTGTGCCTGTCTTATCGAAGGCGATGGTTTGGATTTTACCAAGCTGCTCTAGCGCTGCGCCGCCTTTAATGAGCGCGCCACGTTTCGCTGCTGCTGCTAAGCCAGAGGTAATCGCTGCAGGAGTCGAGATAACCAAGGCACACGGACAAGCAATCAACAATAGCGCTAGGCCACGGTAAACCCATGTTTCCCATGGCTGCGCAAACAACAATGGTGGTGTGATGATGACCAACAGAGCCACTACCATCATTAACGGTGTGTACCAACGGCTGAACTTATCGAGGAATCGCTCTAGTGGTGCTTTACGAGACTCTGCTTCTTCAATCAGATGAAGAATGCGATCGATCGCGTTCTCACCCTGTTTTGAAGTGATGGTGATACGAACCACTTTATCGACCACCACAGCGCCAGCCATGATGCTATTGCCTTCGATGTGTTCAACAGGAACAGATTCACCGGTTAACGCACTTTCATCAAAGCTTGCCGCGTCTGTAATCAATTGGCCGTCAGCAGGTAAACGAGAGCCCGCGGCCACTTCAATCACATCACCTGGAACCAGTTCACTGACTGCTACTTCTACACGCTCGCCGTTGATGATCTTAGTCGCGTTTTCTGGTACCAATGCCATTAGCGCTTGAACGCCACTTCTTGCTCTTGATGAAGCAAACGCTTCTAAGCGCTCACCAATCAAGAACAACAATAGAACCATCGCTGCTTCCGCAGTTTCGCCAAGGTACAAAGCACCCAGCGCGGCAACACTCATTAAGGTTTCAATAGCAAACGGTGTACCTGAACGCGCCAGCTGAACCGCTTTCTTCGCCACCGGATATAAACCAAGCAGACAAGTTACCGTAAACAAGCCTTCGCTTAATTGAGGAGAGGTACTTTTCAGAAGCGCCGCAAACAGCATTGCCGCTGCAATCGCGATAATCTGTAAATTAGGTTGGATATAAGCTTGCCAAAAAGTCTCAGGTTGTTGTTTTTCTTTCTTTGAACCGACTTCCGTAAGAGGGAAACCCGTTTTGATAGAGACCTGTTCAATGGTGTCAGCAAGGCTTTGATTATCGAATTTCACAACCAGCTTTTCGGTAGCAAAGAGAACCTTCGCTTGAATAACACCGTCAATATTGCTAATCGCGTTTTCTATTTTTCTTGCACAAGCTGGGCAGTCCATTCCGGCAACCAGCCAACTTTTCGAAAATTTGGCGTCGAGAGATAAAGTTGAGGACTGACTGTCTTCTTCTCCACTGTCCGACGAACTACAACAATCATCTCCAGACGATGACGAAGTAGCAGAAGAGCTACAACAACCAGATGAAGTACCTGCTGCTGTGATGCTTGAAATTTTAGGGCTAGAGCAACTTGCTCCTGCCGCTTGAGGTTGAACGTCCACTTTTGCTGAGCGGCACGCTGCATGTTTTGCGCACATAATGTATCTCCTTAATACTCAAAAGCCTTGAGGTTGTTGCTAACTCACGAGCAACAGAACCTTAAGTTCATCAAAAGTATAAACCTTGGAGGCTACTCCAAGGTCAAGAAGAAGTTTTCAAGAAAACAAAAATATTATGCCAGCGCCGATGGCTTACTGAGATTTAAGCTCCGCACACTCTTCACGGTTCGCCGATACATCATCAATAAGCACCGCATCGTGTGAACAGAATGGCTGTGTGTTTAGGCTGACAATCGACACATCGTCTTCCACTGGATCAACTTGAGATCCTTGCATCAGTTCAGCGATATGATGTCGAAGCACCAAGATACCTAAAATCCCGAACAGAACATTACCCAAAGCTTGACCATAAAGAACACCCAAAGCGCCATACCACTCCGAACCTAGATAGACGAACGGCAGAGTACCTAACGTGGCTTTGCCCAAATTCAATGCTGTCGAATAAAGCGGTTTGCCTAAGTTATTAAAAGAGGTGTTGGCAACAAATAGCGCACCGTTAAAGGTGAAGGTTAACGCCACATAGGTACAGAAAGCTGCCACAATGATTGCTGCATCACCTTGTAGACTAAAACCTTGAATGACATAACCTTGAACGAAGTACAACAGAATACAAACAGCGATAGTGTATGCCGTAGTAACCAGCAATGAGTTATTGAGTGTTTCCTTCACTCGGTCCATGCGTTCAGCACCAAAGTTCTGACCAATGATTGGCCCCACAGCGCCAGACAAGGCAAAGATAACCGCAAAACAAACTGGCGTCAGACGACCTATCACGGCAAAGCCCGCGACAAAATCCTCACCATATTGTGCGATACCCGTTGTTACAATCGCATTACCGATAGGCGTTGCGGTATTGGTGATAATCGCAGGCAGCGCAATCGCCAATATTGGTCGAATATTAATGCGCCATTGCACAAAAGAAGGCGGAGCTACCAGCTGATGGCTGCGAATAAGAGGATAAAGCGAAAAGAATAGCACCGAGAAACGAGCGACAACCGAAGCGATAGCCGCCCCTTCGATGTTCCAACCAAAACCAAAAATAAACAGAGGATCGAGAATCGCGTTAACAATGCCGCCAGACAAAGTTGCCCACATCGAACGCTTAGCATCACCTGCCGCTCTTAAGCCCGCACCCGCTGCCATCGCTAACGCCAAAAATGGACCACTAGGTAGCAAAATCTGTAGGTAAGCTTGAGCGCGTTCGGCTGCAATGCCTTTGGCGCCTATCGCGGCTAGCAGCTCTGGAATATAAGCGAACATGATTGCAGTTATGGTTGAACTGATAACAAACGCAGTCAGCATGATACTGGTGCTTAGGTTTCGAGCGTGCTCGTGATTCTTGGAGCCGATGGCTTTGGACACTAATGCGCCCATGGCAATGGAAGTACCGATAGAAACGGAGGTAGAAAAGAAAGTCAGCGTACCTGCAAAGCCTACCGCAGCAGCCAATTCAACCTGTCCGAGCATACTGATAAACAGCATGTCGAGCAGATCGACCACAAATAACGCCATCAAACCGACAGAGCCAGCCCCCGACATCACCAATATGTGGCGCATCGTTGAACCTTCAACAAACTTTGCCGTTTGATTTGACATGAAACCTCCAAAAGTTGGAATACCCAAGAGCTAAAGTCCAATTAGCTGTTCAACAGGCTCGGGATCCACAAAGAGAGGATCGACCAAGAAAAGCGCTATACAGAAAAAAGGCGCTAGTGCGCCTTTTTTCAATTGAGGGTATTGAGAAAAATAATCGTTCTTAACACGCTACTATACCTGATGTTTGAAGCATTCTTCCAAGTTCTTGCCGATTGCTCTCAAAACATCGGTTCTGGTGATAATACCCACCAGTTTTCGATTATCGATCACAGGGTATGCTTTAGGTTTTCCAACCTGCATCATGTCCGCCAATTCAATAATGGATAAGTCAGGGGACACCGACAGCACTTCTTGGTACATGCAGTCACCCACAAGGTGTGTGTCTTGGCAGAAGTAACTGACCTTCACAAGTTTCTCGAGTAAATCCTGCTCTGAAAGGAAGCCAATCACTTGTTCATTATCGTCGATTACGGGTCCACCCATGTGGTGACTACGCATCACTTTGTCTAACGCTAAACTTAACGGCATATCAGGAGTAAATGTCACAACCTGCTGCGTCATGTAATCTTTCACTTTAATAGAGTGCATTGCGTTCTCCCTAAATACTTTGCGTCATATATTTTTCTATCTTGTTAAGTTAATTGTTGTCTAAAATCTTGATTTTACTAAATGGATTTCAACAATTTTATTGATAGGCAAAACCTAACAAGACAAAAAAGTGAGACAAACAAAGGGTTGAGCACGTTTTCGAACACCAGAAAAAAGAAAAAAAGAGCCCTTACAAAGCCTTACTTTCCCTTGCTTAACCTTACTTAGCCGAACTAGCCTGCGTAAATAAACCCTGTAATCTTCATCGCACTAATAATTAGAAATCCCGATTTAAGAAGTTTATGCAACACGACAACAACATGTACGCGTATGTTTATGCAGGTTACGATGGTACAGAAAACACACTCATCGCCACTATTGACAATCAAGAAAAACCGCTTATATCAAGCTGCGTTGATGAGATAAAACGCATGTCATGCTTAGCCATTGATTTAGCAGCAAAACACGACCTAAAAGTGAAGCTAGTGAAGTATCAAAGAGAACAAGAGATCGACTTCGGCCTATTCGTTAAATAGTGAATCCGACACTGATTTGGTTAATCACGAACTGGCAGCCACATTAGCAATAGCAAAGCATTAGCGTGAATGGCTGCCGAATTCGACCTGACAAGCCTAACGGGTAAAGGCTATAATGATCAGACGGCGCCCTTGCCGATTTTCATTGTCCAAATACGGTTTACTATGTCTTCTCAAACCTCACCTAAAACGTATCTAACGAATTCCTTATCTAAGTTAAAAAGCTACTTTAGCGAGTTATTGGATTTCCAATCACGAATTTGGGTGGTTCATATCTTTGAAGACTCCATTACCGATCAGTCGTTTGTGATTAATGAAGATGGATTTAAAGAACCGCTAGAGTGGATGAAGAAACGTGATTATCAAGCGAGAATGCTTGATCGTGTTGATAAGATGAAAATCTCACAGGTGATCGAGATTCAGTTCGAAGACAAAATGCATCGCTTGATGCGAGTGAAGTAGCGCTATTGTTTGGACACGCACGAAAAGCCATTACTAGAAATCAAGTATAAAAAAGGCCAGCGCTCGCTAACCTTCTCTCATTGATTACAAACCACCATCTAACGCGCACAATACTCATGCCACAGGCGCACCGCTTTCTGGTATGCCTCAGTTTTATCGTGCGTTTCTGCAAAGAGAATGGTTGTCATGCTGTCGACAACGGTATTCGCCATTAGCGCCATATCTTCAGCCGATGTGCCAAGTACACATTGACTAGGAAGTGGCAGCTCTAGGTTCATCATCTCTTCCCAGTAGAACGATTCGACTTTGTCAGGAGAGCTCATCCATACCGTTTGGCTAACTTTAGGATTATATTCCGACTCACCGTTCATCCCTTTGAATGAAATCACCGAGTGGGATTTATTTCCGATAACATGCTCAACTTCCGCATGAAGTTGTGGAAAGCCAGGATGGAAACTGCCACGCAGACCTAAACGGCCACCACCAGGATTCAATGCTCGAACTACCGTGTTAATTGGTGTTCTCAAACCGTAGCGGTGTTTCCAACCAATCATGGTTTGTGCTTCGGGCGCAAAGTTAGCTAGCGGTAAATAAGCAATGCCGTCTTGTTCAAGAATCGACTTAGCATGTTCAGGGCTCTCAGCACTTTGCACACCGACATCTTGCAAATGGCTTTCAACGTGCGTCCTACCGCTCGGCTTATCCATATAGCCATGCATTAACACTTTATAGCCATTGTCAGCTAAGATTTTTGCCGCCAACAAGTTCCAAGGCTTGCCACTGGCGTTATCGTTACGCTTACCTGCATAACACGGCCAATCAATATCAGCGCCTAAATCTGGCACTCGAGATTGAAACGCTTTTACAAAGCCAGCGATCTCTTCATTGGTTTCATTCTGCACACGAATCAACATCAGTAGCATAGCCATTTGGTCGTCACCGACTTCTCCGCTTAAATACTCATCCATGATGCGGTAGGCTTGTTCGAACGATAAAGGCTTACGCCCTCTTTCTCCTCGTCCAACTGTACGAATACACTCTAAAATACTACTCATTGATTGTTTATTCTCTTCCGTTGATATCAATAAAATTCGAATACACTTTCGATTCTATGATACCCACCGTGCATTGCAAAGCGATTCAGTTGCTCTCGACCGAATTACCAATACGCGGATTGGTGTTCTAAAAGTAAACTTACTGGTGTAAAATTAGCGTATGTAATGCTAACCGCGACATATTGAGTAGTATCCCGATGACTGTAAAAAAAACGCTGAGCCAAAGAAAACGTGAATCGATCGTTGCCGCTGCTATCGCAGAGTTTACTGAGCATGGCTACAAGGCCACCAGCATGGATAAAATATCGAGCCGCGCAGAAGTATCAAAGCGAACCGTATACAATCACTTTGCCAGCAAAGAGCTGCTTTTAGATGAGATTCTGGACAGCATTTGGAGCAAAACTCTGGCCGCGACGCATTTCCCTTATCAAGCAGAACTACCACTTGAAGAACAGCTTTCGTCGATAGCCAATCAAGAACTTGAGTTACTTGAGTCTGAAGGCTTCATCGACCTGTCACGCGTGTTGTTCTCAGAGTATTTCCATAACGCCGAACTGGCGCATCAAGCGATGGAAAAATATTCCCAAGCAGAAAGTGGACTTACAACCTGGATTAAAGCCGCGTTGGCAGACGGTCGTTTAGTAGAACTAGACCCACAATTCGCCTCCACGCAGTTCATTGGTCTGCTTAAGTCTTTTGCGTTTTGGCCGCAAATCATTGGTCATGTGCCGTCACCGGATGCTGCGCACAAACAAGTGATCATTACTTCAAGTGTCGAGATGTTCCTTAAACAATATCAGGCGTGATTTTGGTGGTTGATGAGAATTCAACCACAATAAAACCATCACTAGTATCTGCTGTTATTTTCCCTATACTGCAACCCACTTTCGTCATTACGACTCAGTAAAACTTCAACTTTAGGTAACCCTATGATTACTTTCACCACCAACTTTGGCGATATCGAGATTGAACTGAACCTTGAAAAAGCGCCAGTAACGTCGAAAAACTTCCTTAAATACTGCCAAGACGGTTTCTACGAAGGCACGACATTTCACCGTGTTATTGAAGGTTTCATGATTCAAGGTGGTGGTCACACTATCGACATGACAGAAAAACCAACTCGTGCCCCAATCGTCAACGAAGCAAACCGTGGCTTGAAGAATGTGATTGGTTCTGTGGCAATGGCTCGTACTGATGCACCACATTCTGCAACGGCGCAGTTCTTCATCAACCTTGATGACAACGATTTCCTAGATCACACCTCAACAACCAATGCTGGCTGGGGTTACGCGGTATTTGGCAAGGTTTCAGCGGGTATGGATGTGGTAAACAAAATCGCTGTCGCACCAACAACCATTCGTTGGGGACACGAAGATGTGCCTTGCGAAGATATTGTGATTACTAAAGTCACCATCAACGAGTAATTCATTCACGTCCTTTCCCGCCCCTAGTGCATTCGAATTGATAGCACAAAGAAAAGAAGGCTGTGCGATAGGACTATGGTGGTAAGGGTTCGACTTTACCACCTGTATTCAAAGCTCGTTGTTAAAATCGTTACCAACGAGAACGATAAGTACGGTGACACCCTTTGCACGTCTTATTCGCAGAATTTAACCCTTGCTCTGCACTCGACAAGTCTTGTTCAACACTCGCCTGATAAGGCTCAGAAAAGCACTTGAAGAACAACTCGTTCCTATCCCCGTTCGTTTAAACAAAGAGTTGATGAACGAGTTAGATGCTGAAGAGCAACAACAAATGCTCAAGCTACTTCAGAAAGTAGTCGCGGCAATCTGATCTTACCGCGTTCACTGCTTAGCAAGCTTAGTGCTTAGAAATTATTACACTCTGAACGTGTATTGAAAAACAACCCACACTCGGCCTTGCGCCGAGTGTTTTATTTTCGTCTCGACCATTTGATATAGCAAAATAGTGAAGCAATGATCACCGCCCCACCGAGCAGCTTCTGCATCTCTACACTTTCGCCAAGCACACTCACACTTAACAGCAGCGTCCACACAGGCTCAAGAATCATGATCAATGCCGCCACTTCCATGTTCACGGAGTGCTGACCGACCGTTTGTAGCAAGTAACGAATAGACGTTGCGATCACCGCAGAGACAATAAACCAGAAGACTAAGGTTTTGGTGATTTCGAACTCCGGCTGAGCAGTCATAGAAGCAAAGGCTAAACCACTCACCCCCACCACAAACAGTTGCACACAGATTGATGCGATAGGCTTGATATTGGTAATCACACGCTTGTTCATCACAAAGTGCACGGACAACAACATCGATGCTAACAAGAAGTAAATCTGACTTTGCTCAACATGCCAGCCGTTGCCCAGAGTCAGCAGAAGCATGCCAATAATCGCGATCGGGAAAGACATCCAAAACGCACGATTAGGCTTAACTCGAAACAAAATCCAAGACACAAACGGTGCAATGATCATGGCTAAGCTCATGATGAATGCCCCTTCCGACAAGCTTTCCGTCACTGAAACCGCAAACACCCATACCTGCAATGAGGCAGACAACAACAGACCCACGCCGCAAAGAGACAGAATCTGCTTAAGCGAAAGCTTACGAATATGGTGAATACAAAATGGCAGAAGAATAAAACTCGCGACGAGGAATCGCACACCAATGAACACCGGCCCAGGCATTTCTAATACCACCAGCTTAGATGCAATCCATCCCACCCCAGCTAGCAGGGTGGCAAATAGAAGGTAAAGCTCTCCGCGCATCGCTTTCACGTTCATCATTTTACTTAGTCCAATAACAAAAAAAGCAACCCGACTCTGCAAGGTTGCTTTTTATAAACATTCAACAGGAGCGAGATACTATCTCAATACTCTGCTTCAGGCAGCTGTTTTTAGCCTGCGTATTCTGGGTAATCCGTTAAACCTTTTTCAGCACCACCGAACAATGTGTTTGGATCGTGCGCTGCAAGTGGGTAACCATTTTGAATACGAGCTGGTAAATCTGGGTTCGCAACGAATGGACGACCAAAGCCAACCATGTCAGTTACGCCTTCAGCAACGGCTTTTTCGCCACGCTCGCTATCGTATTTACCCGCATAAATAAGGACACCATCGTAAGCTTCACGAACTGCCGCTTTAAATGCTTTTGGCGTTTCAGGTGCATCGTCCCAATCAACTTCTGCAATGTGCAGGTAAACAATTTTGTATAGGTTAAGTAGTGCTGCAGCAGCTGTGTAAGTCTCTACTGGCGTAGCGTCAACCGTGCCATTCAACGATGTGAATGGAGCAAGGCGTACACCAACACGGTCAGCACCAATCGCTTCAACCATAGCTTCAACCACTTCACCAAGGAAACGTAAACGGTTTTCAATTGAACCACCGTATTCGTCAGTACGGTTGTTTGCTTCAGAATCGATGAATTGGTTGATTAAGTAACCATTCGCGGCGTGAAGTTCGATACCGTCAAAGCCTGCTTCAACTGCATTCAAAGCCGCTTGGCGATACTGTTCAACCACTTCTTTGATGTCTTCTTTCGTCATTTCACGAGGCTCAACCACATCAACAAAGCCCGGTTCATCAGTGCCGTTATCGATAAATACTTTTACGTTTTCTGCTTTAAGTGCAGAAGACGAGATTGGCTGTTCACCGCCGATGTTATCTGGGTGTGTTACACGGCCTACATGCCAAAGTTGAGCGAAGATAACGCCCTCTTTTTCATGTACGGCGTCAGTCACTTTTTTCCAACCAGCAATTTGCTCGTCAGAATAGATACCCGGAGTCCAAGCATAGCCTTGACCCATAGGTGAGATTTGTGTGCCTTCCGCAATAATCAAACCTGCAGAAGCGCGTTGAGCGTAGTAAGCCGCCATCATGTCGTTTGCTAAATTACCAGGTTGCGTTGCGCGAGAACGCGTCATCGGTGGCATAACAATACGGTTTTTAAGCTCGATATTACCAAGTTGAATTGGTTGAAATAGTGCGTTTGTCATTGTTATATCCTCGATTAACCTAGTTGAATCAGTTCGATTTGGTAGCCGTCTGGGTCAGTAATAAAAGCTATATGAGTTGAACCGCCTTTCACTGGACCCGCTTCGCGAGTGACGTTGCCACCTAGCGATTTGATTTTGTCACATGCTGCGTAAATATCTTCTACACCCAATGCCAGATGACCAAACGCGCTGCCCATCTCGTACTCATTCGTATCCCAGTTGTACGTTAGCTCGATAGTCGTGCCGCCTTGCTCATAGCCAACAAAAACCAATGTGTAGCGGTAGTCTTTGTTTTCGTGGCGTTCAAGTTCCTTCATTCCCAATACCTTGGTGTAGAACTCGATAGACTTGTCTAAATCAGTAACTCGGATCATTGTGTGTAGGAATTTCATATTTCGCCCTTTTTAGCCCAGCAACCTGAGCCGATATAATCGTGAGTGGAGGTTACCCACTTCTTTGTTAGGGTTAATATACGAGCTGACAGCAAATAAATGAAATTATCATAAATTCTCATTGTGATAATTTTTTATTATAACTCACTTAATACAAGTGATTTGTTAAGAAGATATTTGGCAAACAAAAGATAGGGCGACGATCAGAAAGCGGAGCGCCAACTGTTTAGTGATTTAGACATGTCATTAGTCGTATTGATGATCTGCTCTCTCAACCACTTATGTGCCGGATCGGTGTTCTGTTTTTTCAACCAAATGAGGTAATGAGAGATAGGCTGATAATCGAAAGGCGGTTTGAACAACTGTAACCCAAGACGTTCCTGATACTGGTTCGCCATAGAAAGCGGCACAACAGTGATGTAATCAGTCTGGCTACACAGCATTAGGTTACTGGCCATAGAGCTGCCGTGAATTACAATTTTACGCGAGGATAAGTCTAACGAAGTGTAGTGAGTCAAACTTCTTACTTGGCGACGTGTTCTGGCTAAAACCGCATGTTGCTCACTGAGATATTGCGCCTCGGTGATCTCACCTTTGATCCTAGGGTGCCCATTTCGGCAAACAATCACAAACTCACTGTCGTAGAGCTTTTCGCTCATCATGCTTGAATGCTCAGGCAACACAATGTCGATCATCAAATCAAACTTCTGAGTTAATAGATCCTCATGGACTTGATCATCACTATCTGGTTGGTCATACACCTCAAGAGATAAGCCTTGGTTAGATAACTGAGAAAATCGATCGAGCAACATCCACTTTAAATGTTCGGGAACCGAAGCCACAAACCTGCGCTCTGTACTCGCTTCATCAAACCCAGCCATACCTTGAAACACGCCGTTGAGCTCGTGTATTGGCGCTTTGATTTGCTCATACAAGCTTTGCGAGTAAGCAGTAGGCACAACCCCTCGCCCACTGCGCACAAACAACTCTTGGCCAATTTCATTTTTCAGTCGGCCGAGCGCAGTGCTGATCGTCGATTGATTGGTATTCAAATGATCGGCAGCCTTACTCAAACTGCCCTGCTCCATCACCGCTGAAAACACAGCCAATAAGTTAAAATTCGGAATGTCATTACTCATGATTCAGTGCTCATTTGGCGATAGATTTAATTATCTTATCGTAAAAGCGATAGAATGAAACAACGGATGCTCATTGAGAAAACAAAACTGAGAAGGAAGCATCATATGGTAAAGAGCAAAAATGTCAGAACAACTCACTCTTTCGAATAGCTGCCACATTCGCCAGATTGGAATCTAAATCTCTTCGCTGTGCCAGTAACGCTTAATCCACCCAAACTCACCCTAGACTGGTCGGAGTATTCAATATTTCCGTCCTGCCTTATTGATACTTTTATAGCCACTTCTATGATCCAGGCTAATTAAATAGACATATTTTATAAGCCGAGTTTGAGCCTGTTCAAATAAACCCACCTCACGTTTAAGCAACCACTCAATTCATCGTAATTACGATAATTCAATATCGCAATAATGCGTAGATAGCACCAGTTACACTTCCTATTATTTCGCCAACAAATCAATTCTTAACCTAAACAGAAAACCTAAAAATGTGTAGATGATGGTGTTGCACACATCACGGAAGACGGCCTTAAAACCCAATGCAGCAAACGAACCTATCAATGGTAGACGTTACTTAAGAATGATTTCGCCAGGTGTTTTTAACACTCTATTCGCGAGAATGCGTTGTCTACGTGGTCAAAGCGATTTTTAATTGTCATCTAGTACTTTTGACTCAGTAGGTCTATACGGTTACGTGAGTTCAACACCTCTTTCAGATGTCTTCTAAAAGTCTTGTACCAAGGCTGCACTTTCTCTCTCCCTATTTAGGTTGAGATATGAACTTTATAAAAATCATTTTCCAGAAAATCTGGGCCGTTGTGATGGTCTTGATTAAATTCTGCCTGTTTATGGCGGTAATGTTTGCTGGTGCATGGGCTCTTGCACCGTTAGGCACAATCCATTCTAAAGACATCGACATGTCTCAATTCAACAATCATCCCAATGAAATGATGATGAACTTCTTCCAGATGGAGTACTTCTCTGGTTACTTGTTCTCAGTGACCATTGCTGTGGTTTTAGCCGGTGTTTACGGCATGTGGCAGTTGCATGAACTGGGTGTGCATAAAGCAAAAGAGCACAAAAGCGCTCACGTTCAAATCGTGTTTGCACTGTCACTTTGCGGACTCTTCATCAGCAAAACATTCTGGGTTATCGCATTGGTTATCGCATTGGCGAACTGGAAACATATTGGTCAATCACTGAGTGATGTGATTCGCCGTGGTGTTCAGCCTAAACAAGACGCGACCAATACAGAGACAGCCGCAGTCCACGTATCACCTGAACAACCGGTAACAGAGCCGTCTTCAGTAGAGCAATCTTCAAAAGAACAGGCTTCAGAAGAAAAGACTCCAACAACACCATCCGCTACAGAAAAAGAGGTCGCATAATGAAAGAGATGATGATTCCATACATCCTAATTGTATGGTCACTGTTTGCGACAGGCGCACTTAAGAAGAACTTCAAGAACTACACATGGGCTGCCATTGGCGGCGTAACGATTCTTGCGGTATTAGCGGTTATCTCTCGCTTGTGGGCACCCGTTGATCTAACCAACTCAACCACAGTGAAAGCACCACACGCGGTAATGTCACCGATCTTTGGCCAGCAGATCGACCAAGTGCTTGTTGAACACAACCAAATGGTTAAAGAAGGCGACGTAATTTACACACTCGTCGACATTGACTCAGCCGCAGACAAAGCAAAGATCGAATCTTCAATTGTTCAGAAAGAAGAAGAAATCAAGCAAATGACTCGCGACTTAGAGCGTGCTGAAACGTCACCTGAAATCTTCAATATGCGTGACGTAGAAAAGTACGACTCAGATCTTCGAGTGCTGCACGCTGAACTTGTGTCGTTAAAAGCCGATCTACAAAAAGTGAACTGGGCGCAAGAGAAGAAAACCATTAGAGCTGAGTTTGATGGTCAGGTATCGATAGTGAATATTGCTGAAGGTTCTGTCATGGGTAACATGCACCTCTACAACACCAGCAAAAAGTTTCTTGAGATGCGTATTTCAGACCAAACTTATGGCTATGTTCAAGTAGGAGACTTCGCTGAGTTCTTCGTTGATGCATACCCAGGCCACGTGTTCCGAGCAAAAGTACACAGCTTTAATGCCGGTACCGGTGAGTCGAGTATTTCTCCACTTCAGGGGCCACAAAGCGTCGGTCAACACGTGGTAAGAAACGGCAATGGTTTAGGTCGTACTATCGTACTTGAGATCATTGAACCAGAAGGTTACAACATCCCTATTGGTTCAACTGGCGCGGCTTGGATCTCAGCTGAGAAGCCACATCCGTTCTGGGGCTTCATCGATGTAATCGGTGCAGCAACGGTTCGCCTACAATCTTACAAGTCATACTTAGGTGCTTGGTAAACGATTAGCTCTTGATAAGCAATTAAATATTCAATGATTTGGCTGTTATTCACTCGTATCACAGCCACTCATGAACTAGCGACTAATTGTAAAACAAATGCCCTGAATTTCAGGGCATTTTTGTATCTGTTGCAAGCTCATTTACTAATTGATTCAGATCAAAATTAATCGCTAATACAATCGTTTATCAAACAAATCATCGAAAAAACGATAGATTGAAATATTATTAGCGCGTAGATAGCGACCTCCCCCACCTCTATCATTTGGCTCAAGAAATCCAATTCCTGTATCCAAATATAAGGTCACTACCATGACTAATACATTCAAAAAAATGGCGCTTCCTGTTGCTATTGCGAGCACTCTACTTGCTTCTGGTTTTGCATCTGCAACGCCAACTGTAGAAGCGACATCGAAAGTCGGCCAAGAACTTCAGACGGCAAATGCTGCGCAATACCAAAACATTGATCTTGATGCTCGCTACAAGAGCGAGGTTCTATTCGAACACAAATCAAACATGTTCTGGGGAAAAGGCGAACGTATTCAAGTTGTTTCTAAAACAGGCGATTCTCTAGCTTACACTGCTGAGTCTGACCATGTTCACCCAATCCTCACCAAGCATGGTCGTAAAATGGACCAAGCAATCATCAAAGTAGATGACAACGTATATCTTGGTTACGGTTTCGGTCTAGATACACCCGTCATGATTGAAGGTACGGACGGCATCATCATTGTTGATCCAGGCGAGTCGGTAGAAATGGCTCAATCGGTTAAAGAACAGTTCCGTCAAATCACCGACAAGCCGGTTAAAGCAATCATTTATTCTCACAACCACATCGACCACATCTCTGGTGTGCGTGCGTGGGTGACTGACGAAGAAGTGGCATCAGGTGAAGTAAAAATCATCGCTGAAGAAGGCCTAACCGCTGCAGTGGCTAACTGGTCTTCAAACCTAGGTACTCTATTTGGTCACCGTACTTCTTACACAGGTGCTAAGCACGTAGAAGAAGGCGAGCACGGCACAGTAAACGACGGCCTTGGTCCACGCTTCATGCAAGGTGCTATCTCGTTCATCGAACCAAACCTGCTTGTACCAAGCCAAAGCCACATCGAAATCGAAATTTCTGGCGTGAAAATGCACATCGAGAACGTGCCATCTGAAACTAAAGATGAGTTAGTGGTTTACTTCCCAGACCAGAAAATCCTGCACGCGGCTGAAGTACTTCAAGGTGAGAACTTCCCTAACCTTCACACCATCCGTGGTACTAAATTCCGTGACCCATCAATGTGGTTCAAGGGCATCGACGTAATGCGTAAGTTCGACACTGAGATCATGATTAACTCTCACGGTCGTCCTGTTGAAGGTAAAGAAGCAGTAGCTGACGTACTAACGGCTTACCGTGATGCGATTCAATACACTCATGATCAAACTATCCGTTACATGAACAAAGGTATGACGCCAGACGAGCTAGTTGAAGTAGTTAAACTTCCTAAGCACCTTGCAGAACACCCTTGGTTAGGTGAACACTACGGTACTGTTGCACACGCCGTGCGTCAGATTTACGTAGGTTACAACGGTTTCTTCGAAGCGGATCCATGGCAGCTAGAGCCAATGGCTTACGAGCAACGCGCTAAAGCATTCGTAGAGATCATGGGCGGTCGTGACAACATCCTTACGACTGCACAAGCAGCAATTAAGGCTGAGAACTACACATTTGCAGCAGAAATTCTTTCTTACCCAATCACGGTAAACAAGCAAGATATGGAAGCTCGTGAGATGAAAGCACAAGCTTACAAAGCATGGGCTGCAGACCAAGTGAACATCAACTGGCGTAACTGGGCGCTCAACGCGGCGGCTGAACTAGAGAACAAACGTGACTTCTCTAACATGATCAGCTTCGCTTCTGTTGACGTTCTTACTGCACTACCAAGCAAGCAGATCTTCGACATGATGACTTCAACGCTTATCGCAGAAAACTCGTTAGACGTGAACATGATGCTAACGTACAACTTCTCTGATACGAACGAAGCATTCACTATCGAAATTCGCAACGGTATTGCTCAGTTACACGAAGAAGCAGTGAAAGGCGCAGACGTTCAAATCGACACCACTCGTGCAGTATTGAACCAAATCTTGATTGCAGGTCCAAACGCTCAACAAGTGATTGGTACCAACCTACAGTCTGGTGCATTCAAGTTCTCGAATGGCGACATCAAAGGCTTCGGTCAATTCATGAGCTACTTCGATAAGCCAATGACTCCAGAAGAGATCATGCTCATCGTTCGCTAATAGCGAGCTCGAACGGTCACTCTTTGGCGATAGATCTTCGACGATGGCTCTTTGACGAAAGCTACTTAGCAAACAATCTCGCTAAATAGCTATCAATCGATTCGCTGACCGTTACATGGACGACAAACAAATACAGGGACCCTTTGTGGTCCCTTTTTTATCGTCAGGTTCGGCTGCTGCCGTCAGATTCTTAATCCTTTTACAGGTCTCGATAACCATTATGTTAAAACGATTTGCTTTGACTCTTTCACTCACCTCTTCACTCACGTTTGCCTGTGGCCTTCACCAAGATACCGGGTTTAGTTTGGTGACAGAGCCCGGTTCACTAGAGGTGTTTGGCAACGTCATCACAGCCAGACAAGACAATGAATTCAACAACCTCAATAAGCCAGATCACTTTCGACTCTTTGCCATCAAAGCTGCGCTTTCAAAACCCCATCCAAGCAAAATTGAGTTCAATTTATTCGAAGCAATTAAAGGTCATTACAGCCAAGTGAAGTTTGAGAAAGGTGTCGATGTGTCAGGCAGAGATACTTTGCCTACCGAGGAAGATCTCTTACTGATTACGGAACTCGATGTGTTCGATGCGCTAGCAACTGGCACCATCTCTTGGGATCACGCGATACTAAACGGCTTAGTGATCATCAACGGCCCACAAGATAAACGAGAACAGCTTGAAGATTGGCTTAGTGATATTTTTGAAGGGTAATAGCTTAAAGCGGGACAGATAAAAAGTCGTCAAACCCTCGGACTTCAGAACATTGAGGGTTCAACGACAAACTTAAATCAAAAAAGCGTAGGCAGCGGAATCAGTTCGAGCCCTAGTACGCCACTGATGCCCATCACCACCAGCAGAGAGACCTTGAAAACGGTCTTTGACCACTGAATGTAGTTGAGGCAATCGACCTTGCGGAATGTCACTTTGGTCCACATAAAGCAAACAGCCGCCGACACCGCTAGGTATTCATAACCCGCCTCTCCGAGTAAGAACAACGCCAGAGCAACTGCGCCAAACGCTACTACATACGCTTTCATGTGCTGATGTGCTTTGTCGACGCCCTCTTTCACCGGTAACACAGGTATACCTGCATCGCGGTAGTCTTGA
This sequence comes from Vibrio sp. 10N.286.52.C3, assembly GCF_041468865.1. Lineage (NCBI taxonomy): Bacteria > Pseudomonadati > Pseudomonadota > Gammaproteobacteria > Vibrionales > Vibrionaceae > Vibrio > Vibrio sp. 10N.286.52.C3. The sequence continues at coordinate 77,418 of NZ_JBFRJM010000004.1, forward strand.
ATGCGGAACATCGCGATCGCATACGAGTGTGGCATCTGCCATAAACAGAACATGATGAACAATAGAACGGCTTCTAAGCTCAGGTAGTTAGTCACGCCAAGGTAGCCAACCAATGGAGGAACCGCGCCAGAGATACTGCCAACTAAGGTGCCGTAAACCGAATTACGCTTGTACCACATGGTGTAGAAAAAGACGTAAAACACATAGCCAAGCAACACCACAACCGCAGACATCGGATTAACAAATTGAAACAGCAGCGCCGTGCCTGCCAGCAACATAACTAACGCATAGATAAATGCGACGTCTGTGTTGATATTGCCCTGAACCAATTCACGGTTCTGGGTACGTTTCATTTTCTGGTCGATATCTCGATCAAAGATGTTGTTCACCACGCAACCTGATGCAATCACAAGCCCTACACCCGCTAAAGTCGTCAGTAACAACATCGCACTGGCTGGTTCTGTTTTTGCAGCGAGGAAGAACCCCGCCGCAACAGAAATCAGGTTGCCGAAAATGATGCCCGGTTTGGTAATAGACAAATATTTTTTCAGCATACCTTGGCCTACAACTTCATGTTGACGTTCATGTTGTAGATGATCCATACCGAGCCAGCGATAAGAATCAATACAACAATGGCGGTAAACATCAGTGACACCAAGTTCCAACGCCCATCGGAAGATTTCGCTTCCATATGTAAGAAGTACTTAAAGTGCACAAAGATTTGCACCAGCGCACAACCGAACAAGATCACGTAAGTTTCCGTGTTTGGTAGCGCATGTGCCCACACAATGTAGAACGGAATAATGGTGAGAATTAGTGAAGCAATAAAGCCTTTCACGTAATCCGTTGCACCGCTGTCTAGATGCTGTTCCATTACATCACCCCCATTAAGTACACGATGGTAAATACACAAATCCAAACGATATCAAGGAAATGCCAGAACAAACTTAAGCACTGGAAACGCATCGACATGTTGTCGTTCAAGCCTTTGGTTGAAAGTTGGTGATACGCCACCGCCATCCAGATAAGACCGAACGTTACGTGCAAACCGTGTGTACCAACCAAGGTAAAGAACGCTGAAAGGAACGCACTCTCTTGAGGACCATAACCTTCTGCAATCAAGTGGTGGAACTCATACACTTCCATACAGATAAAGGCTAAGCCCAATACGAAAGTCACTTTGATCCATCGCTTCAGTCCGGTCACGTCTTTGCGCTTCATTGCAATCATGCCAAAACCAAAGGTGATGCTACTGAACAGCAGCATCATGGTTTCGACAAACACGAACGGCAGTTCAAAGATGTCTTTACCTGTCGGCCCTGCAATTGATCCACTCTCAAGCACGGCATACGTCGCGAAAAGCGTGGCAAACAGGACACAGTCACTCATCAAGTAAACCCAGAAGCCAAACAACTTATTCCCCGCAGCTTCGTGGTGATGATCATGCGAGTGTGCAAGATCATAAGTGTGTGACGGAGTATTAGCTTGCATACGTCGTCTCCAAGTCATCTTTTTTGTCGTTGTTATCAGTGTCAGCGCTGTTACCACGACCAGAATGGTCGCCTTTCACTGACTGTTTCTTCGCTTCTGCAAGCTGTGCACGTCGAGCCGCTTCAATCGCTTTGATCTCTTCAACTTCCACGTAGTAGTCCACATCGTCGTTGTAGCTGTGTTGAATACACGTCACCACGATGCCTACTAAGCTTGCAGCCGCTAGCCACCAGATGTACCAGATCATTGCGAAGCCAAATGCCAACGCCCATGCAGACACATAAATGCCTGTCGGTGTGTTCTTCGGCATGTGAATACGTTCGTATTCTTCTTCCTGAGTTGGATCAAACTCACCACTTTGCTTTTGATACCAGAACGAATCGATCTCATCGCCCTTAGGCAATTTTGCAAAGTTATAGAACGGTGGTGGTGACGATGTCGCCCATTCGAATGTACGTCCGCCCCAAGGGTCACCGGTTAGATCTCGGTTTTGGTCGCGGTCACGAACACTCACGTAAATCTGAACGAACTGACACACCACACCCATCGCAATCACGCCCGTACCTGCAGCCGCAACCGCCAATAGTGGGAAGAACTCAGGGTTAATGTCTTGGCTCAAACGACGCGTCATGCCCATAAAACCTAGAGCGTAAAGCGGCAAGAACGCCATCAAGAAGCCGATGATCCAGCAGTAGAACGCGCGTTTGCCCCAAAGCTCGTTCAGAGTGAAACCGGTCGCTTTCGGGAACCAGTAACCAATCGCAGCGAAACAACCGAACACTACGCCACCGATGATTACGTTGTGGAAATGCGCAATCAGGAATACTGAGTTATGCAGAATGAAGTCTGCACCCGGTACTGCCATTAACACGCCCGTCATACCACCAACGGTGAAGGTGATAAGGAAGCCAACTGTCCACAACATAGGTGTTGTGAAACGGATACGACCTTTGTACATGGTGAACAGCCAGTTGAAGATCTTAACCCCGGTCGGGATAGAGATAATCATGGTTGCGATGCCAAAGAAGGCATTCACATTGGCGCCTGAACCCATGGTAAAGAAGTGATGCAGCCAAACCACAAACGCTAAAATAGTGATAGCCACCGTCGCCCATACCAGTGAGGTATAACCAAACAGTTTTTTGCGAGAGAAGGTTGCAGTCACTTCAGAGAACACACCGAAGATAGGCAAGATTAGGATGTACACCTCAGGGTGTCCCCATGCCCAAATCAGGTTCACATACATCATCACGTTGCCACCAAGGTCGTTGGTGAAGAAGTGCGTGCCGATGTATCTATCCAATGTCAGTAACGCGATGGTCACCGTCAGGATTGGGAAAGAGATGATGATCAGGATGTTGGCACACAGCGATGCCCACGTGAACACTGGCATCTTCATCATTGGCATAGACGGAGTACGCATGCGCAAAATGGTCGCGAAGAAGTTCACACCCGTTAATGTGGTACCCACACCGGATATTTGCAGCGCCCATATCCAATAATCGACCCCGACTCCCGGGCTTGCCTCAATACCAGAAAGCGGCGGATACGCCAACCAACCCGTACGGCCAAACTCACCTAAGCCAAGTGACATGTTGGTTAGGATGATACCCACCACAAACAGCCAGAAGCTCAGGTTATTCAGATAAGGGAATGCAACATCACGAGCACCGATTTGTAGCGGAACAATGATGTTCATCAAACCGATAACCAAAGGCATCGCGACGAAGAAAATCATGATCACGCCGTGGGCCGTGAAGATCTGGTCGTAGTGATGTGGCGGTAAATAGCCCGTCTCACCGGCTGCAGAAAGCAATTGCTGGCTACGCATCATTACCGCATCGGCAAAGCCACGAACTAACATCACCATCGCTACAGCAATGTACATGAAGCCCAATTTTTTGTGGTCTACAGAAGTAAACCATTCATTCCAAAGGTATTGCCACTTACCGGCTTTTGTTACCGCATACACCACTAAACCACCCACTAAAGCGATCATGGTTAACGTGAACAAAATAATGGGTTCGTGGTAGGGAATTGAGTCTAGAGTTAATCTTCCAAACATGACGATTATCCTTGGGTTTCCGGCAAACAGTTCATTGAACCAGGGTGCTGGGTCACGACATCAGTGAATAAAAATGGAGGGATACTGGAGAACAGAGTCACAGGTTCAGCGACACTTGGCGCAGCCAATGAACGGAATTGCTCCCAATCTTCAATACGGTCTGGGCTAGCTTTCACTTTTTCCACCCAGTTTAGAAACGCCACTTGATCAGGCATGGCTGATGCGGTGAATTTCATTTGAGAGAACCCTTTACCACTGTAGTTCGATGCAAAACCTTTGAAGTCACCTTCATGATTAGCAATCAAGTTCAGCTTGGTCACCATTCCCGGCATCGCATAAATCTGCGAACCAAGACGCGGGATAAAGAACGCGTTCATGATGTTGTCTGAAGTCAGCTTAAACGTCACCGGTACATCTTTCGGGAACGCCACATAGTTAACCGTCGCAATGTTTTGCTCCGGATAGATGAACAGCCATTTCCAGTCCAGAGAGACCACTTCGATCACCATAGGTTGCACATCACTTTCCAGAGGCTTGGAAGGCTCCAGTTCGTGTGTTGTTCGCCAAGTGATGGTGGCAAGAATCGCGATGATGATGATTGGAATCGTCCATACCACCACTTCGATCTTGGTTGAGTGCGCCCAGTCAGGTGCATACTCTTCCGTGGTATTGCTCTCGCGGTATCGGTAAGCAAAGTAGATGGTCATCAGAGTCACTGGGATGACGACAATCAACATCAGCAACAGAGCCGTGATAATCAGCTCTTTTTCCTGAACGCCAACGCTACCTTTTGGGTCGAGCAATGCGGAGTTACATCCTTCGAGCATCAGAACGGTTCCCAGCAAACCAATCTTCGACAAATTTGTCCTCGATAAAATGCGTTTATATCTTGAAGCTTCCATTAACTTTCTCGATGGTTATCCAGCCTCAGAACGAACGTCTGAGTACTGGTTGTCATGGTCATTAGAATATTTATGTGTTGAGCATGTGAAACGACACATCTCAAAGCGAAACTGAATTAAGCCCATTTCTGCATAGTTAAAACTGCCAAATTCAAACGACAGCACAACGCGGCCGAAACATTGCCGCGCGGTTAAAACCACACAAAAAATATGACTTAATTGTTACACTTTGAAATGCATTGTTACATTTGGCGCATTATGAGGAGTCGAAATTGAAAGCTCACCAAACAAACTTGGAAACTAACCTTCCAATTATGAAAGTGAAACATGGAAAACAGAGAAGGAATTAGCTACACGACATAGGCGTGCTACACATGCAAAACCAACACTGATAAGGGATGAGTAAGAATCGGGAGAGTCGGCGACCAACAATGATGAAGCGAAGTGATGTTTGGGTACATTAGAAAGCGTGAATTAAACAAAGCGTGATGAACATCAAATTTATGAATTCACATAGGATTTTAATGGTATTTAGAAAAGATATTGCTCCAATCAGAAACCCATTAGATATTCGAATAACACACTACTTTTCATTCGCAATAATGTCAGTGAGGTGCCGAAAAATAGTGTCAAAGATCGACCTGAAAAGCCGATTTGATGAGTATTTTTATCTGTTTTAAGTGGGTATTACTCCCCTCAAAGGAGAGGAGTAATCGTCCTTAAGAAAGGGATTATGCTGATGCTATGACGACTTTCTTACGCTGGTTTTTAGTCATTAAATAATAAACCACAGGCACAAAGTAGAAAGAAATAAGCGTGGTTAATACCGTTCCGCCCACAATCGCGACCGCAAATGGAGGCCAGAAGCCACCACCAGCAATGATCAGTGGCATAAAGCCGCCAACAGTCGTTATCGTGGTTGAGCTGATATGGCGAGTACACGACATCACAGCTTCAACGACTGCATCTACATTCCCGGAGGAAGCCTCTTTATCGAGTTTCAATTCGGTCAAAATCACAATGGCCGCGTTAATCGCTAAGCCCGCAATCCCAAGCATCGCGATAATCACCGTAAAGCCGAACGGATAACCGAAGAACCATACCGACAACAGCCCTAGTCCACCAGCCAACCCTGCTACCATGAAGATGATGCTGCTCATTCGGAACGAGTTGAATGACATCACCACCACCAGCACCATCAATACCACCACGACTGCGACATTCGAGATGAGGCTGTTGACTGAATTGTCTCGCTCCGCTGATTCACCACCAAAACCAATCGTATAACCCGATGGCATCTGATAGCTTGCTAAGCGTTTCTGGAATTCATTAAGGACGGTTTGAGGTAAAACACCCGCTTCAATGTAACCTTCAATGGTGTTCACTCGTTGCCCGTTACGACGAGTAATCGCGCCGCGGCTGGTCGTCAATTCCAGTTCTGCCAGAGTCGAAACATTAATTCCCGTTGAGTACACCTCAGAGCTAATTGGCAAACGAATATTGCTTAAATGCGCTAGGTTTTCACGCGCTTCATCCGCGACACGAACACGGATTGGTACCGACTCACTGCCTTCAATCACAGAGCCACTTTCACGACCTGTCAGCGTAGTTTGCAGCATACCTGCGAACTGGTTCAATGAAATACCGTTCAGCTTTGCGGTGTCTTCATCGACCTTCAACCACACCTTAGGTGTACCCGGTTGCAGCGTTTCCCTTGTGTGCGTCACATGAGGAACACCCGCCAAAATCAATCGCACATCCTCACCAATCGCTTTCAACGTATCGAGGTTTTCACCATACACTCGCAGTTCAACGGGCGCGGTAAATGGAGGCCCTTGGTTAAGCTTACGTACCAAAATTTGTGCTTCCGGCACCTCTTCATCCAACACCTTTTGCAACTGTGGAATTAGCGCATTGGCTTGGTCAAAGTTCTCTGTTTTCACCATGGCTTGCGAGAAGTACGGCGCGTTATTTTGCCTTGCTTGCAGGTTGTAATAGAAGGATGGGAAGTTTGCGCCCACTAGCCAATCAATGCGTTCCACTTCAGGGTAACGATGAATGATATCGTCGATTTTTTCAGAGGTGTTTTTGGTGGCGTAAATGCTCGCTTGCGGCGGCATGTAAACCTGAATCTCAAACATGTCTCGGTCTGATGGCGGGAAGAATTGCTCAGTCAGCTGAGACATACTCCAGTAACCGGTAAACGGTACCAATAACACCAAAGCAATCGTGATGGTTGGATGCGTGACGCCAAAGCGAACAGAAGACGAAAACCAACGCGTCAAAGCCGGGATTCTCAAACCCGTCATGTACCAATGGTGCCGCCCTTTCTTATCAACGTCGCTGAGTTGTTTCGGTAATAACTTGGTCGCTAAGCCTGCGATTAAGGTGTGCGAGATGATGTAAGAGCCGATCAATGAGAAAGAAACGGTAATCGCAATACCACCGACAAATTCACCCGATGCACCCGGCATCAAGATAATCGGAGCAAACGCCAACACGGTAGTTAAGGTTGAGCCTAATAACGGCACCCATAAATGCTTCAATGCATTCATGGTCGCTTCAGCGCGCTGTTGCCCTTTCAAGCGATAAGCTTGAATGGTATCGACCATCACCACCGCGTTATCCACCATGATCCCGAGCGCCACAATTAGGCCTGTCACCGACATTTGGTTAATCGGTACACCGGTCATTTTCATGATCGACAAGGTCAATAATGAGGTTAACGGCAGAGAAATGGCGACTAAGATCGCGGCACGCACGCCTAAAGTGACAAACAGCACAATCAAAATCAGACCGAAACCGATCATCAAGCTTTTGCCTAAATCGTCTAAGCGAGTCTCGGTATAACCTTGCTGATTAAAGAGCACGGTCACCTTAACGTTACTTGGTAACTCTTGCTCAAATTTACCAATCAGAGCATTAGCTCGCGACGTCCAGTTATCAACTCGCAGATCAGGGTGCATTCTTGCCGCGACAATCACACCCGGCTCACCATCTACAATAGCAATCTGGTCTTGTGGGGTTTTCTCACCACGTTTCACCGAAGCAATGTCTTCCATACGGATGATGTGACCTTTGCTATCAGTGGCTATTGGCACTTGCTTAATGCGTTCAATGGAATCCAGTTCAGATTTAATTTCTAAGCCAAAGCGAGAATAAGCACTGACCAGTTCACCCGCCGAGTTCTTGGCGTCTGCCCCTTCGAGCGATTCAGCGATATTGGCGCTTGAACGCCCTAGAGCAGCGGCATCGGCCGTACGTAAACTGATTTGAATCTCTTCTTGCGGCATCCCGTATTCATCAACGAATTCAGTACCCGACAAAGTTCTTAGTCGCTTGGCGAGCTCTTTGGCATAACGGCCCAGCGTTAACCTATCAGGCTCGCCTGCACCAGACCAAGTTAGAGATGCGATGGTCGTGAAAGCATAGGTATGGTCGCTATCGAGATCAGGCGATTGAGCACCCGCAGGCAAAATGGATTCGATATCAGATAACTTGTCGCGAGCTTGGGACCAGACGGGTTCTGGCTCGGTGATGGTGTCATTCAATTCTAGCGTGACAATCGATACGCTCGGCCTAGAGGTTGAACTCACCAATTTAACTTCACTCAGCTCACGCAGCTTGTTCTCGATTACCTCAGTAACCAAGGTTTCAACACGCTCGGCACTGGCGCCGGGGAAGCTGGTTGTGATGTTCGCGTAACGGTTGATGATTACTGGGTCTTCTGCACGTGGCAACGTCATGAACGCCGAAATACCACTGACCATCAGCAGCGCGGTCATCAAGATAAGCAGTCGAGTGTTGGAAATAGTCTCTATTATTTTCATACTATTACCTACTCAGCCGCACTGACTGGTTTCACGATTTGGCCCGGAACTAAGCGATGTAAACCACTGGCGATGACCTGTTCACCGTCTTCAATCGCCCCACTCACATACGCTTGTTGATTGTTGGCAAACAACACCTGAACACTTCTACGTTCAACCTTATTGTCTTCACCAATCACAAAGATGTTCCACACACCGCGCAATCCATCAATCAAACCCGTTAATGGCACCCAGTAACCTGAGTCATCAATCTGCTCATCAAATTTAAGGTAGGCAAGTTGCCCTTCCAATACCGATGATTGTTCAGGGAATAGGTAACGCAAACCGACACTGCGAGATTGGGTGTCGACCATTGCGCCGGGATTCAATAGCTCCACGGCATAATCTGTTCTCCCAACTCGGATGTTAGGCGAAGAAAGTGAGGTGACTTTTTGCATTTGGTGAGCAGGAATACCGATGAAGGCCTCTTTGCCCTCAGAAGCGAGCAGTGTAAGAGTTGGATTACCCACATTCACCACATCTCCGAGCGAAACAAAGCGCGTCGCGATGGTTCCAGAATAAGGCGCAAGCACTGTCGACTTCACCAATTTCAGTTCGTTGCCTTTTACCGATGCATCGATGCGCAACAAGTTCGCCTGCAATACGCGTTGCTCACTGGTGAGAGAATCAATCTCCGCTTCGGCACTGAAGCCTTTCGCTTTCAATGAACGTTGACGTTTAAGGTTCGCTGCCACCAAACTCAATTGAGCTTTGACTTCTTCAGCCTGCGCTTTCAGTTGGCTAGACTCGGTTTCCAAAAGTTGAGTATCCAATCGGATCAATGGCTGACCCGTTGTGACTGTGTCACCGACATCCACCAGAATCTCATTGACCTTACCCGCCAATTCAAAACCCAAATTCGCCTGCTGCCCGGCCTTTACCACACCGACATATTCACGCTGTACCGCATACGATGGAGAGCGTTCCAAAGCGACAGTTTCTACTGTTAAGACTGTCGACGCTGCACTACTCGATTCCACTGCAGCATTATCTGCATCGGATGCTGTCTCGGCTTGTGTATTTTCACCACACCCGACAAGAAGAGTCGACAACGCCACTGCTACTGCGCTTCCCTTCATCAATTTATACATACTTCCTGTTCCTATGCGGTACTCAATTATGTTCTTTTTTTAGACTAACCAAATCAAACTAGACTGTCTAGTTTGATTGTGTTAGAAATAAGTTTCATCGTTAATGATTGATAAAACCATCACAAAAAGCATAATGCTTAGCGTAAAACGAGACACATAGAACTGAGCACCAACAGGCACCAAGCAAAGAGACAAACTAGGTAACGAGACAACACTAAGTAACGAGAAGCAAGCACGTGACAAAAATCATCAAGAGTGAACAGAAGAGATCGCAGATCTTAACCGCAGCCAGCCAACTTTTCTCTGAACATGGCTTCAAGATCAATATGGATCAAATAGCCAAAGCAGCGAACGTTTCCAAGCAAACGGTCTACTCTCACTTTAAAAACAAAGACGAGCTTTTCGAAACCTGCATGCAAACTAAGTGTGCCGAGCGCGAACTCAGCCCTTCTGCTTTTGATATGAATGCCACTTTGGAAGACGAATTGGTGAAGTTTGGTGTGAAGTTTCAAGATTTGTTACTTGATGAGCAGTCCAGACAGACCTTTCAAAATGCTGTGAGCCAATCCAACACGCACCCAGAGATCGCCTCTATCTATTTAGAAACTGGGCCTCAGAAAACCACCAAATTACTTGCTGATTATTTGCAGTCGAAAATAGACTCTGGTGATCTCACACTGTCGACATCAAGCTCACCAGTCATTGCAGCACGCCAACTGTTGCTGATGTTTCACGGCAAATCGGCGTATTGGTCATTCTTCGGTCACGATAGCGGAGAATCCGAAGAAGAAAGGCTTCACTACACTCGCGAATGTGTCGCGCTATTCTTGAACGGCAACCAGCCTCGTTAATTGTAGCTCTATCTTTGAATAAAAAAGGCACAGAGAAATTCATCCTCTGTGCCTTATCAATCATCAGTCACTCTCAGCAATAACAGCGATCGGTTTATTGGGTATGTTCCACAACGATCAGCTCATCGGTATTGAAGCCACGCTCTTTCGACATGGCTTTAAACTTCTCCATCACTTCTGGTGCGACTTCAGGCGTTCTTGCGAGTAGCCATAAGTAATCAGTGTCGGGCCCAGAAACAAACGCGTATTGGTAGCCCTCTTTGTCTAATTCAAACACGACATAAGCGCCGTAGAAAGGGCCAAAGAAAGACACTTTCAAATAGCCTTGTTCAGAGCCCTCAACGAAGTACGCTTTTCCTTCCGCTTCGTTCCACTCACCTTCTTCCGCCGAATAACCACGGTTAATCACCTTCACGCCGCCATCATCACGAAGGCTGTATTCAGCGCTGATGTTGTCTAAGCCACGCTCAAACGAGTGATCCAAACGAGCCACTTCGTACCATTTCCCTAGGTATCGTTCCAACTCAAACTGTTGAACAGGCTTTACCGTTTCGGGCATGCCAACACAACCACCCAATAAGATCACGCTAAGCAGCAATAATATTTTTTTCATCCTAACCTCGACTTGTTTTTATTAGTAATGCGAGTAAGTCTCTTGAAAACATAAACTTACATCCTTGGTAATACGTTAAATCCATTTTTATAGCTCACTTAACTGTAATTTATTCAGAACCTTATGTGAATTGTTTAGTCTGCGAATGGATTCGCAATCCTTTATTGACGAGCTGTATTCCCACAACCACCTCAAAAGGCACTGGAATTACATTCAAACAAGAGAGCAACCAAGGACACTTTATTATTAAAAATTCACGATATGATTCTCGCCACTCGCTTTCTATACTTACTAAACCGTGGAACATGGAAGACATAATAATGAATAACAAGCTCACTCTGCCACGTACTGCATGGATAGCATTACTCACAAGCTTATCGGCCGTAGCGCCGGTGCTTGCACAAGCCAACACTATTGTTCAAACACAAACACCAGTTCAAGCGCAAACATCTGTTCATAACCAAAGTGCTGACCAGATCTTTATCAATGCTGATATATACGGGCATCGTGAGTCGGACTCGATCGTTACCCACAAAGGCAAGATCATCTTCATTGGTAACCAATCACAGGCGCAAACTTTTCAAGGGCAAAGCACTGATGTCATTGATTTAGACAATGCCTTTGTCCTTCCGGGATTTATTGATAACCATAACCATGTGTTTGAAGCCGCCTCAGAGCTGGGTGGCAATTGTGAACTCGACTCTGAAGCAACGTTAGAAGAGCAAATCCCCTACTTAGAAGCGTGTAAGATCAATGCTGATACCGATGGCAGAGGTTGGCTTATAGGCTATGGTTTTTCTTTGGAAGCGACGCTCGATAGCGACTCTGACTACACGCCACTAGAGATCATCGACAGTGTCTTCCCTAATCGCCCCGTGGTGCTTATGGAGCAGACTTCACACTCGATGTGGGTCAACTCAAAAGCACTAAAAATCGCTCGAATCAGCCAACAATCTCCAGACCCACAAGGCGGTGTTTATTTAAAAGACCAAGACAGCAGCAAGCTCAATGGCATCTTGCTAGACAATGCTGGCGATCAAGTGATGGAGATGGCTTGGAATAGCCAAAGTGAACTGTTTGAGCAAAACTACCAAGGCTTAATGTTCGGGCTTGAGGAAGCGGCAACCCACGGCATCACCACCATTGGCGACGGTCGCATGTATTGGAAACGAGGTTGGTATGACGTTTGGCTAGAGGCCGAGCAAAATCAAGACTTAACGGCGCGAGTATCGCTACGCCCTTGGGTGTACCCATCGATGGTGATGTCTTCTCAATTAGAAGTCTTTGAGAAAATGCATTCCGACGATAAAAGCCATCTGTTACTTGTCGATCAGGTGAAAATGTACAGTGATGGCATCTTTATCAATGGCACCGCCAAAACACTCGCGCCCTACTTAGATACTTATCTACCCCAGTCTCCTAATGGCTTGAACTATATTCCGCCAGAACAAATGAAAGAATGGTTAACTGCGCTCGAGAAAATCGGCTTTAGCGCCCACATTCATGCGATTGGTGATGGAGCGGTTCGTGAATCTCTTGATGCGATAGAAAGTATTCGCAAACAAGGTTCAACCAAACCCTACACCCTAACCCATGTCGAATTAATCAATGATGAAGATGTGCCACGCTTTCGCCAGTTAGATGTAACTGCAGATTTCCAAGTTGGCTCTGATTACGTTGCAAGGCATCAACACCAATGGGCTGAAGCTTTTCTTGGTGCTCGCCGTGCCAAAGCCATGATGAACCTCGACGCGATACTCAAGACCGACGCGAATATCACCTTAAGTAGTGATTGGAATGTACACGACATCAACCCTTTGGTCGGCATCGCGAACAGCTTAATCATGGGCAAAACCGGCCTAACTGATATTTATACCGCGATTGATGCTTACACACTCAATGCCGCCAAAAGTCTTGGAATTGAAGACGTAACAGGTTCTATTGAGGTGGGGAAATCCGCTGACTTCGCCATTCTCGAACGCGACATCACCACAGTGTCAGCAAGACAAATCGCTAAGACTCAGGTGTTGATGACGGTGTTACGCGGGGATGTGGTTTACGAAAAATAAAGCCAATTAGCGTATCGAATTGGTTATCGCAACTCAAACGAAAACGAGCCAGCTTATTCAACTGGCTCGTCTGTTATTCACATCTGTATTTTAGTTCTGTTACGCGTTGGTCTCTTTAAGCGCTTTCACATGTGAATCTTGTTTGTCATCCAGAGCAAAGTAGATCTTCGATACAATCACTTCAGCAACCAGAATCGTAAATACCACAGCGAAGAAAGCAACCACGCCGCCCCAAGGTCCTGTAAAACTCACCTTATCTCCGAACAGAAGGTTAATCGCTTCTAGCATCACGAATTTTGAGCCCACCAAGATAATGTAAGTGGTGATTGCTCGGTACACCTTAGGTGCAGTGCCCGGCTTGCTTTTGAAGTGTTCAGCAATCTTGTGCTCTAAACCAATAGAGAGCTTCAATAATAGCTGCAACAACAACGCCGCAATCAAAGATATAGTGAAAGACTCAATGTTGACGAAGTCCCAGTACTCATCGAAGAAGTTAAGCACTACTAAGTCCACCAGCACGGCTAACGTGTAACCTACGAATAGACGTTGTGGTGTGTTGAACCCGTAAACTTTGTCTGATTTAGTCATTCTGTCTCTCTCTAATCTAATTTGATAAGTCGCCTTGATTTGAAATACATCTTAGCGTTCGAATCGAAGCAAAACTTACCATTTCATGACATCGCCAACATTCATTCCTCAAATTAATGATTCGACAAAAATCCCCTTTGCCTCTCTTATAGCAATAGCAAAAACACGCCCAATTCATCACTGTCACCAAATGGCCATTCATTAAATGCTGCGCCCCATAAGATGACTCCATCAGCGACACACACTCATTTCCAAAAGGTGCAGACTATGAAAAAGCTAATCACTAACGCGAACGTATTTAACGGTGTTGAGAGCAACTTAATCGAGAACGTATCGATCCTCATCGAAGATAACTTGATCACTCAGATTGGAGAGATTGACCCAACGATTGCCGATGAAACGATTGATGCTCAAGGTGGCACGGTCATGTCAGGCCTGATTGATGCGCACGTTCATATCACTTTATCTGCACCATTCAATGTCATTGATACCATGACGCGTGAAGAAGTGGCGATTCGCTCAGCAAAGATTTCTGAAGAGATGTTAATGCGTGGCTTTACCACCATTCGTGATGTAGCAGGTAACACGCTTGGCCTTAAAAACAGCATCGACAACGGCTATGCCACTGGCCCACGTATTCTGCCTTCAATGGCAGCTATCTCACAAACCTGTGGTCACTCCGATTACCGTCAAAACCAAGCACAAGAGCGTTTAGCAAACGGCCATGAAGACTCACCTATGAGGAAGCTTGGCGCAATGAAAGTGGCAGATGGTCGTTCAGAAGTCTTAAAAGCGGTTCGCGAACAGCTATTTATGGGCGCATCCCAAATCAAGATCATGGCGGGTGGTGGCGCATCTTCAACGTTTGATCCGCTAGACACATTGCAGTTCACATCTGAAGAGATGAAAGCTGCGGTTGATGCCGCTTCAGATTACGGCACTTATGTCGCTGCGCCGAGCCGCTGAAGCGGGCGTGATGTCTTTCGAACACGCCACCATCATGGACGACGACATTGCCGAGATAATTAAAGAGAAAGGCATTTGGGTGATTCCTTCTTACTTTACCTCTTCATTGATTGCAGAGCGTAAGATCCCACTACCAAACGAAGAGACATACCGCAAAACAGAACGCGTAGGTAAAGCCATGTTCAAGTCGGCAGAACTGATTAAGAAATACGATATCCAAAACATCGCCTTTGGTACCGACTGTGTGGGTGAAACCAACGTTCATACGACACAATTGAATGAACTTGGTGCGATTGAGCAAGTATTCGATACCATCACCGCGCTTCGCATGGCGACATCAAACTGTGGACGTTTGTTCGAGATGTCGACTTATCAACACCCGTACCAAGAAGGCAAACTTGGTCAAGTGGTTGAAGGCGCGTATGCCGACCTATTGATCATCGATGGCAACCCACTGGACAGTGTTGCTTGTGTGGCAAACACAGAGACACAAAAACTGATCATGAAAGACGGCAAGGTGTACAAAAACACGCTTTAGTGTTCAATATACTCACTAAGTAATGAAACCTCTCAGGCAAGCAAGCGAACTTTATAGTCGTTTGCTTGCCTTTTTATTAAGCGCTGTTTTATTGCTACTATTAAACTCAGGTTATTGATTTATGGATAAATCGGGGTGGGATAAGGATGAAATTAGAATGAAGCTATTACTTACTGCACGCTTAATCAGCACAGTGCTATTACTCAGTTCACTGCTGTCAGGGTGCGGTAACTTTAGAAATCTATCTAATGAGATACAAGCCATCGACTCCATAACCAATCAATACATGGTTACCTTGAATCAACATGCCTCCGGTTCTGCCGTGGTGATTGAACAAATCAAAGACATTAACAAAGGCGAGGTTGATGGCTACGATGGCATCATAGACAGTGACAGTATTCACTTACATGTATCGAATAACATCCACTACCTACTTATCTTTGAAGATAAGAATCAAGACCTTACCCTACAAGCCGATGAAGCTTTCAGTGTAATCAACCTACATGATCACCAAGACAGATCAACAATAGAAGTCTCACTAACGGTTAATGAGAGTGAAGCCCCAAGAGCGTTTGTTGATCGTTCACTATCTTCACTGTTGAAAATCGAATTGGATTTGATCGACATAGGCACAGTCGTGAGCTTGGAAGCTCCACCTTTTGACAGAAAAAATGGCAAACTCGGCATGTGGCAGCCGCTGACCTTTTTGCTCGAAGATAACGCTGGGCTCTACTTTCTGTCAGAGTTCGACCCAAACAAAATCCCGATCTTGTTTGTGCATGGCATCAACGCCACTGCGTTAGATTTTGCCCCACTGATTGAAAAAGTCGACCAATCTAAATATCAGATCTGGGTCTTTAACTATCCTTCAGGCTTGTCTCTGGCTTTGAACTCCAAAGGCCTGAATAACCTCATGCACACGGTGTTAACGGAATACAAAATCCAACAATTACATGTTGTGGCACATAGTATGGGCGGGCTTGTCGCCACCAACAGTCTTCGCCAGTGCCGTATTGGGCAGCTATGCGATTTTGTAAGCAGCGTAGCCACCATATCTTCGCCGTTTGGTGGTGTCGAGTCTGCTAAACAAGGGGTCGAGTACTCTCCCGTAGTAATGCCGGCATGGGTTGATTTAAATCCAGACGGGAAATTTATCGCTGACTTATTAATTGACAGCAGTAAGATTCACATTCCCCACTTTTTAGCCTTTGGTTATAACTCGGGCGACCTATTTAATACCAACAGCAACGATGGTGTGATCAATTTATCAAGCCAGTTATCACGACCGGCCCAATTGAATGCGGACCAAATTCGTGGTTACAACGAAAACCATCTGAGTATTTTAGATAATGATGATCTGTTTGAAGACCTGTCCAATTTTTGGTTAAGAGCAGAACAAGAAAATTGATCTACCTTTAGCCGCATAATCAGTTTTTGAGCCATGGGCGCCGCTCACCTTTAGAGTGCAGGCTCGCTAAAGCACTGCCCCCTGGCGCATTAGAGGACGTGGGTGAATCTACTTCAAGCATCTCTGACCCTTACGCAAGTGAGCGAATGTGGGGACACCCAAGCGAGCAAGTTTAAGGTAAATCAGATACGAAAAATGGAACGCTCAGGCGTTCCATTTTTTTGGATGAAGCGAAACTCGTGTCTGAGTTGAGAGCGTTGATATCGCGTGCGCTCGGTCTGATTTCAAATACCCTCCCCCTCTAACTCCCCCTCATGTTAAGTTCATCAACCCCTTTAGATCTGCGACCGAGGGGGAGAACCTTCTTTAGCGCTGAACGTACAGCTGCACATATCACGATCGGTATTCTGTTCCTCCCCTTTCCACGAACCACAATGGATCGAAGATGCTGATTAAGGGGAGGCTAGGAGAGGATTTAGTTTTGCAGATAAGGTGTCGCACCAAGAATTTCTGGAGCCTACTTACCAGTAGGTAAATCAGAATAATGTTAGCGTTCGCCTTTATATGGATAACAGCTCATCGCAAATTTCGAAACAGTCTTTTTGACTAATCCTACAGCCTGTTATGGGGCGCACGTAGTTCCTCCATTTACACTCTAAAGTTCATGTTCATTATCGAAATGTATTTGATTGTTATATGTCCCTAACATATTAGCTAAGCGCACCTTATATTGCTGTTTTTTGACTTGTAGTCCAACTTGCTCAAAATAATCATAGTCGAACGGAAAAATACCCAATTTCAGTATTTCACAACCTAGCTTAGTCACCTTGTAGACACTTAACTGAAGATCTATTGGTTCATCCTTCTCAATCAAGAGGATTTTTCCACCATACTGCATATTTTGTACATAACTTTCTTTTGCATATGTCCCTAGCGACCATGACAGACCGCCGACTTCAACACCACTGAGTATGCCTAGGTCTTCCATCTCTAGTAGGTAATCAAACTCTAAACCTTTGTTTTCTAAGTCTGGCAACTTGAATACTTTTTTATTTATTACAAAGGGAGCTAGTTTAGATATTTCCCTAGCTTCTGCTTGAGATAGATTTTTCAGGAACTCCAACGTTCGTAATGAATAAGAGCCTGGAGTAGCAACCTCGCCAGCTAAAGCCTTTGCCCACAAGCTTTGAAGGTCTTCATTTGATACCTTTTCAGCACTATCTCTCCAACGAGTGAACCAATCTTGGTCAATGGGTTCTTCATTCGATTCATACTCACTGTTCAAAAGATCATGCTCTGCCATTAAAATGGCTTTAGTTAGGTGGATTTCTTCTTGGATATCCTGAGCATACTTTCGAGTGACTTTTTGTTTCTCAAGTAATTCGAAGTTAATATATGGTTCAACCTTATCTTCTTTACACTCGATCAGAGGTACCCCACAAGCAGATTCGACTGTGATGAGCTTCCGATCTTCAGTGTATTTCTTCTTACCAGATTTGATATCTGCAACATCATTCTCAGTTTGAGCAATCATCAGCATTTCATCACGCTTAGCATCAATAAGTGCTTTGCCTGTTCTTCTTGTCTGCATTGGCTTGAGTGCACCGCTAGTCCCTTTGTCCACACTAGCCCAGAACTTCTCAATTAGCTTAGTTGGAAACATACCTATACCTTTGATTATGTTGGAGAAACCAAATCTTACCCAACATAATCATTACAGTAAATATGACTATTCACATAAATGATATCCTGTAGTGATAGAATGAACCTGGTCACTAACATAGAGGCCTTAAGATACCTGGTATGATCTTTTAAATACTAATGTAGAAAGTACTACTCGCTAATGTCACACCCAAAACAAAAAGGGATTGGTATCTCTACCAATCCCTTCCAAAGTTCTCTAATACTTACAAGCTCTCAATTGCCTTTTGAACTGCAGGGTCAATCTGACGCTTACGTGAGGTTACGCCTTCCAAAGTCAGCATGTCGCTTGTTGGTTCAGCATTGAACGCCGATTTGATGACTTGATAGTCACTTTCATCCACCCACAGTAGATTCGCTTCTTTGTTCTTCGTGTCTGTGATTGAGAAGAACAAATGGTCTAAGCCGTTCTCTTCTTTATAAGACTTCATCGCTGCCAAAAGCTCGTCTTTACGGTCAATCAGTTGTTGAGCGGTTAGCGTTTCAGCGACACCGATGCCCACATGTTTGCCGCCGTACTTAAAGTTTTTGTAATCCAGCGTCAGAATGGTTTCAGAAGAAAGGTGGCTAAGATCTGATTTAGCAATCAACATCTGTTGACCGAAGTCTTCTATGTCTGAAATGCCTGCGACCTTCGCCAACTTCTCTGCGTATTCACGATCGTGCTCAGTCGTGGTTGCAGATTGGAATACCACAGTGTCAGAAAGAATCGCACCCAAGCCGACACAAGCGAGGTGTTTAGGTAAGGTCACTTCGAGCTTTTCAGCGTTGTCAGCCAGTATAGTTGCAGCTGAACCCCAACCTCGGATATCCATCTCGACAATCTGTGGGGTGTTAATTGGAGAGCCACCAATCGCGTGATGATCAACCACAGCAACAATGGATGATTGATCGATGGTTGGCGCTAGTTGAGTCACTTGGTTGAAATCCACCAGCCCCACTCGATATGAAGAGTAATCTGTCTCTACGCGTGGTGATTCTGCATTACAGTAGTTCAAAATAAACGTCGATTCAGGATTGATAGGTTCAGGCACTGTCGCCGTACCACCATAAATATGAGCCGCGAGCATTGCAGACATGACTGTGTCGCTGTCTGGGCTAAGATGCCCGGTCCTACGAGGTCTTCACTATTTTCATTGGCAGCTTGTTGCAAGCTAAAAGCAAAACTTGCTGAACTGAAAGACATGATTACGGCGGCAACGACAGGTGTTAGCTTCACGGGTATTTCCTTATGTGGGGTTCGTTTTAGAACTCCATACGCTAGCCCTCAAAAATTTCAGAACCGTGTCAGCGATGTTTCAGATTTACTTCAATAAGTAACGAAATGTAATTCGCCTACCCCTACCTTTTCTAGCAAAATCATCAATCATTTTCGGATTAGCTCACCTTTTCATTATTTCACAATGAATTTTAATGAAGCTTGGTGAACTGACATTTAAGCCACTGAATTATTGATACATAAAAGATCCAATTCAAATTCTAAGAATTAAATAATCTAATTTAAAATTAACGATAGGAAGGTTCAAAAAAGGCTGCAAAGCAGCCTAATCAAGTAAGCATAAATATACTACTGTACATTCATAAAGATCGATGGTCAGTTCCTCCCCTTTCCATTGCTGGTAAGGGATCGGAGATGTAAACCAAGGGGAGGCTAGGAGGGGATTCTAGTGCTTGTACCTAAAGGTATTGCTGTCATCAATAATCTCGATTTCAACAGGCACAGTGCCTTGCTTAACATTGCCTATTTTTGCAAATGCTTTGTGCGAGAGGTCAATAACTCGGCCTTTTACGTAAGGGCCCCGGTCGTTAATTTTCACATCAACAGACTTGTTATTGTCTGTATTGGTCACTCTCACGATAGTCCCGAATGGCAAAGTTTTATGAGCCGCAGTATTCGCATTCATATTATACGTTTCACCACTTGCTGTGAGCTTTCCATGAAACTTATCGCCATACCAAGAAGCTTTACCAGTCAAAGCATGTGACTTGGCATATTCCTTTGTTTTAGAACTGCCGACCGCCGACGTTGAGGTGCATCCGGCTAATATCATAAGAATAAGAGCGGTAAAGATGATATGTAGTTTTTTCATGTAACTTGGGTGCGCTAATCTGTGCATTTTCTCTGTTTTCGTTGTGTTTTGGTTCGCCATACAATGCTGAGTATAGTCGCTGCTCAGCAAAGGCTACCATCCGGTATGAATGCACAATGTTTTCATGAAGTACGCTTTCTTCCGTCATATCCATGAAAGGTTTTATCTTAGAAACGTCAAATTTAACAACACCTTAAATCTGTATCTTTCTTAATCACTTGATGCAGGTAAGTCACCCAGCCAAACATCCAAATACAAAAAAAGGATTGGTATCTCTACCAATCCTCTTTAGGGGGTGTTTCGGTTTATCTACCTTATGGAAGGTAGTAACGCGATTACTCGTAGTCAGTCGCGTACGTGTCTTCGTATGTGTGCGAGTAGAATTCGAACAGGTTGCCAAACGGGTCTTCTAGGTAAACCATTTGTGCTTGTTTTAGTTCGTCTTCTGGGTGGTAAGGCATGATGTCCATACGAACCTTACCGCCAAACTCTTCAACACGCTTAATCGCTGAATGAAACTGCTCTTTTGGAAGTTGCAGACAGAAGTGGAAGATACCTAAGCGAGAGAAATCAACTTCGTGACGCTCTTCACGGTCAACCATTTCGAACATCTCAACACCGATACCATCAGATGTTACTAGGTGAGCAATGTTGAAACCTTTAAAGCCTTCACCAAATACTGCAATACACATGCGGCCGATTGCTGATTCGCGCTCTTCCATCACTTTAGTGTTGTTCATTACGATTCTTAGACCTAGCGCTTTTGTGTAAAACTCGACTGCTTTGTCCATGTCGCCAACCATGATGCCTACGTGATTCATTTTCATAACTTTCTCCAAATTCTCTTTAATTCTGTATTTTTCGAAGACTCGCTTCGGTGTTTCGTTTCGATGGAGAGAGTATATGGAGATACGACGATTAACTTAAATTATCATAATTTATATTAATGATAATTTTATGTTATTTACCAAGTTAAGTAAGATGCCAACACGTCACACAATAAGTTAAAGTTGAGAGCCACATATGTCATGTGGCTCTAGTTAAACATCCTTAGTTCAGCACGAAGAAGCCCGTTACGCTTTACTGGTCTGTACGACGTTCGAAATCTGCTTGGCTTTTGTTTCAGGCACCAAAGACATCAACCCGGTAGTCACAAGCGCGGCAATACCAGACATGGTTACAGGTGAGCCAAATATGCTTTGCACTAGCTTGGGCGCTTCTTTCAATAAATCCGGCACTAGCATCACCCCAAGCCCTAAGCCTAGTGAGATGGCAATCGTCATAATTCTGCGGCGATCCAGTTTTTCATTGGCGATGATTTTGATGCCCGCCGCAGCAACCGTACCGAACATCACTAATGTCGCCCCGCCCAATACTGGCTTTGGAATCGTCATTAAAACCGCACCTAAGATGGGAAATAACCCTAACAGAAAAAGAATCGCGGCAATGAAGTAGCCGATGTAGCGACTCGCGATCCCCGTAAAATGGATCACACCGTTGTTCTGGCTGAAAGTCGTGTTCGGAAAAGTATTGAATACCGCTGCGATGAGCGAGTTCACACCGTCACCTAGCACGCCAGCCTTGAGTCGATTGATGTATTTTGGCCCCTTAACTGGCTGCCCTGAGAACATACTGTTGGCGGTAAGGTCGCCCGTCGTTTCAATAACGGTAATCAAGTAAATAAAAGCGATAGGCAGGAAGGCTTGCCAATCAAAAGCGAAGCCATATTTAAATGGGACAGGAATACTCAATAGCGGTTGAGAAGCAAAAGAAACCATAGACGCTTTACCCATCAAAATGGCAACGCCCCAGCCAACTACCAACCCAACTAAAATCGACGACAGCCTAACCATATTATTGTTACTCAGGTTAAGCACGACTATGGTTCCGAGGACGATGGCACCCAACATCAGATTGCTTCCAGAGCCAAAATCTTCTGCGCCAACGCCACCAGCAATATCTGTGACGCCAACTTTAATCAAAGAGATGCCAATCGTCGTGATAACGATGCCAGTAACAACGGGCGTGATCACTACTTTGAGTTTTTCGATAAAGCGCGATAGGACGATTTCGACAAATGCACCAAAGAAGCAGACACCAAAAATGGTGGCGAGCATTTCATCCGGCCCACCTCCATTTGATTTAACAAGAAAACCCGCACCTAACACAGAACCTAAGAACGCAAAGCTGGTCCCTTGGACACAGATCATCCCTGCGCCAACTGGCCCTATTTTCCTAGCTTGTATAAAAGTGCCGACCCCAGACACCATCAGTGCCATGCTGATCAAATAAGGGATGTGTTCACCCAACCCTAAAACACCGCCAATAATGAGCGTTGGTGTGATAATGCCAACAAAGCTGGCTAATACATGCTGCAGCGCCGCGTAACTGGCTGCTTTAACTGATGGTCGATCGTCTAATCCGTAGATCAATTCACTGTTCTGTTCCATGTGACTTCCTTTATGTATTTTTTATTGTATACAATTTACATAAAGGCAATAGAGCAACATATATGCCAATGGTTTAACATCATACTTATCAATCAGTTAAGTTTTCAATCAGTCCAACGTGCACTATAGAGCAACAATGTCGGCTTGTTTTAGTGCAACCGATAGTTTATCCGATGTTCCCAAATTTAGCCCTACAGACACAAAAAAGGATTGGTATCGCTACCAATCCTCTTTAGGGGGTGTTTCGGTTTTTCTACCTATGGAAGGCAGTAACGCTATTACTCGTAATCAGTCGCGTAGGTGTCTTCGTATGTGTGCGAGTAAAATTCGAATAGGTTGCCAAACGGGTCTTCTAGATAAACCATTTGCGCTTGTTTTAGTTCGTCTTCTGGGTGGTAACGCATGATGTCCATACGAACCTTACCGCCAAACTCTTCAACGCGCTTAATAGCTGAATGAAACTGCTCTTTTGGAAGTTGCAGACAGAAGTGGAAGATGCCTAGACGAGAGAAGTCTACTTCGTGACGCTCTTGACGATCTTTCATTTCGAACAGCTCAACACCGATGCCATCAGATGTGACTAGGTGTGCAATGTTGAAGCCTTTGAAGCCTTCGCCAAATACTGCGATACACATACGGCCGATTGCTGATTCGCGCTCTTCCAAAACCTTAGTGTTGTTCATTACGATTCTTAGACCCAGAGCCTTAGTGTAAAACTCGACTGCTTTGTCCATGTCGCCAACCATGATGCCTACGTGATTCATTTTCATAACTTGCTCCAAATTCGTTTTTAATTCTGTGCGTTTCGAAGACTGGCTTCGATGTTTCGTTTCGATGAAGAGAGTATATGGAGATGTGACGATTAACTGAAATTATCATAAATTATATTAATGATAATTTTTTGTTATTTACAGATTGGTATAACAACTCAACTCAACTCGCGTAAAGAAACCGTACTTCCCCTTACCTACATAGATACTGAACCAAATACTGCTTACCTAAATAGAGAACAACCTAAAAAGCATAGCTACTCAAATTGGGGTTGCTGATGTTTGATGGCTTTTGTTAATCGTTTTTGTTGATAGCTTTTACCGATAGTCCTTTCCTTTCGAAGATAGGATTCGCCTATTGAATCTATAGAAATGTCCGATTTCACTAATTTTCGGTGGCAATGCAATATATCTACATCGACGCGGGATAGCGTTAAACACTATAAATTAGAAAGAGAGTCAAATCATGATCAACACAGAAATCAAACCATTCAACGCAACAGCATTCAAAAACGGCGAATTCGTAGAAATCACTGAGCAAGACGTTAAAGGCAAGTGGGCTGTATTCTTCTTCTACCCAGCAGACTTCACGTTTGTATGTCCAACTGAGCTAGTTGACCTACAAGACAAATACGCAGAGCTTCAATCTCGCGGCGTAGAAGTTTACTCAGTATCAACTGACACTCACTTCTCTCACAAAGCATGGCACGATACTTCTGACAAAATCGGCACTATCGAATACTTCATGGTAGGCGACCAAACTGGCAACATCACAAATAACTTCAACGTTATGCGTGAAGGTCAAGGCCTTGCAGACCGTGCAACGTTCCTAATCGACCCTGAAGGCGTTATCCAAGCAATGGAAATCACAGCTGAAGGCATCGGCCGTGACGCAGAAGACCTACTACGCAAGGTTAAAGCAGCACAATACGTAGCCGCTAACCCAGGTGAAGTTTGCCCAGCTAAATGGAAAGAAGGCGAAGAGACTCTAGCTCCATCTCTAGACCTAGTAGGCAAGATTTAATCTAAGACTAGCTAACAAGAATAGCTAAACGGTTCTACAGGCGCGCTTCGGCCCCCCTCCTAAAGGGCAGTCGCGCGCCACCCTTTCAAAACATCAACACCACAATATTTGCCGACTTGCGCCCCCTTTTTATTTTCCTTTTTCAGCAAGAAGGTATTGGTCAATACCAAGACACAGAATTTAAGAGCAGGCACGATTATGTTAGATCAAGCAATGAAGCAGCAGCTAAAAGCATACCTAGAAAACCTAAAAACCAATGTTCAGTTAGTGCTTAGCCTGGATGGCAGCGACACCGCGAACAAACTTCAAGATCTGGCGAATGACATCTCGTCTTTAACCGATAAAATTGAAGTGACTCGCGATGACAGCGCAAGCACTCGCAGCCCTATCATGCAGGTCGTGAACCAAGAGAAAGGCACCGCGATCGGTTTTGCCGGTTTGCCAATGGGTCACGAATTTACGTCACTGGTTCTAGCACTGCTTCATAGTGGTGGTCACCCTATCAAGCTTGAAGCGGACGTAATCGAGCAAATTAAAGAACTCGATCAAGAGCTTAATGTAGAGATTTTTATCTCGCTCTCATGCCAAAACTGTCCAGAAGTGGTTCAAGCCTTCAATATGATGTCGGCGATTAATCCTCTGGTTAAGACAACGATGATCGACGGCGCAGCATTCCAAGATGAAGTGAAGTCTCGCGACATCATGGCAGTACCAAGTGTATTCGTTAATGGTGAGCTATTTGGTCAAGGCCGTATGTCACTGGCTGAAATCCTTAACAAGGTTGATTCAGGCGCAGCGGAAAAGAAAGCAGCAAACCTAAACCAACAAGCACCGTTTGATGTATTGGTTGTCGGCGGCGGCCCTGCAGGTTCTTCAGCGGCAATTTATGCTGCACGTAAAGGCATTCGTACTGGTGTGGTTGCTGACCGATTCGGCGGCCAAGTGATGGACACCATGGCGATTGAGAACTTTATCTCAGTAAAAGCGACAACTGGCCCTAAATTAGTGGCAAGCCTTGAAGAGCACGTAAAAGAGTACGGTGTTGAAGTAATGACTGAGCAGCGCGCTGCAAACATCATTGCGGCAGAAGACACTGAAGACGGTTACATCCACGTTGAGCTAGAGAGCGGCGCAACACTACGAGCTCGCACGGTTATCACAAGTACCGGTGCTCGCTGGCGTGAAATGAACGTTCCGGGCGAGCAAGAGTACCGCAACAAAGGTGTTGCTTACTGCCCACACTGTGACGGTCCATTGTTCAAAGGCAAAAAAACAGCGGTTATCGGTGGCGGTAACTCAGGTATTGAAGCGGCTATCGACCTAGCAGGTATCGTGGAACACGTAACTGTGCTTGAGTTTGCGGACACACTGCGCGCTGACCAAGTACTTATCGACAAAGCGAACGCAACGCCAAACATCGAAATCATCAAGATGGCTCAAACCACACAGGTATTGGGTGATGGAACTCGCGTAACTGGTCTGGAATACAAAGACCGCAACACCGATGAACTTAAACAGATCGAACTCGCAGGTATCTTTGTACAAATCGGCCTGATGCCAAACAGCGAATGGTTGAAAGGTTCAAAGGTAGAGCTTTCACCACGCGGTGAAATTGAAATTAACGCTCATGGCGCAACATCTATGAAAGGTGTGTTCGCAGCGGGTGACGTGACAACCGTACCTTACAAACAGATCATCATTGCGATGGGTGAAGGTGCGAAAGCAAGCTTAGGTGCATTTGACCACCTAATCCGTAACTCAGCTCCAGTTAAAGAGGCTGAAACCACTTAACCTTTACACTGAAAAGCTTAAAGCTTTTAACTCAAGTTCCTTAAATATTTGTTAACTTAATTCTTTACTGTTAACGACTTAGTCGACATTTAGACGCCACTCCTATGGATTTAGGAGTGGTTTTTTTCTTTGTGATTTATGCAGGTTGATAAAGCATGAAGGCAACCACCATCGCTAAGCTTCCACCCAAGCAACGGTTCACAAACATCATCTGTTTTGGTGATTGCAGCAACTTTTTAAGCATGGTGCCGCAATACGCCCACACCAACATGCACGGCACACCAGTAATCACCATGCCCGCGATAATGGTCACGACTTGAATCAAGTAATCGGCATTCGGAGTAATGAACTGTGAAAACACGGTTAATGACGCTATCCAACCTTTAGGGTTTAACACCTGCACCAACACACCCGACACAAAGCCTGAACGATTGTCGGTGGTGCTTTCTTCGATCTGCATGTTCGCAATCGACCACGCCATGAACAGCAAATAAGCCGCACCCGCGTATTTCAAAATGCTGTATAGCTCTGGGTAAAGGGTAAATAGGCTCACCAAACCGACACTAGAACCCGCCAATACGATGATGATGCCAACAGCGTTCCCAGAGATAAAAGGTAAAGTCGCAGCAAATCCATAACGACTTGAAATCCCAAGTAATGCGATATTGCCAGCCCCAGGGGTAATTGCAATTGATGTTGAAAATAGCAAGAACGCCAGCATTAATTGAGAGCTCATTTCCTCTCACTCCTAATAAGTAAAGTATTTATAGGGGGAGAGTTTACAGATTCGACTAGGAATTAAATTGCTATATAGGCTAATATTAATCCAAATTTGAGCAAGATTTTTCTAAAATAGCCATGAAACAGAAAGAATCCACCAAAGAAGTGTTAGATGACACAGATATCGCCATCTTAGAGCATATCCAGCAAGACGGACGCATGAGCAACAGCAAGCTCGCAGAGAAGGTCAACCTCAGCGAAACCCCATGCTGGCGTCGTTGGAAACGCATGGAGGAAACTGGCTATATCGATGGTTACGCCGCTAAGCTGAATCGTAAGAAATTAGGCTTTCATGTGGCTGGTTTTACCCTTGTAACACTAGGCAATCATGAAGTTGAAAACACAGAACCGTTCGAAGAGTTTGTCGCGGTAACCGATTGGATTCCAATGTGTCACTGCATTGCAGGCGGCGCCGATTACATGGTGCAAGTGTTGGCGAAAGATTTAGAAGAGTACTTTGAGCGTATTAGCTCGATCAGACGAGTCAAAGGCGTGAGTGCGATTCAGTCGAACATCTCAGTAAAAGAGTTGAAAAACAGCTATCAGCTTCCTCTTGAGGACTAGTTCACTTCTTCTGATAGCCTTTTTCTTTTAGCAAAACAAAAGCCCAACACCCTAGGTTTCTAAAACTTAGGGGCTGAGCTTTGTTTATTTAGGTTCTGGAAGTGAGTGTACGCTAATTCCCCACACCACCGGTATTGTCTGGCTGAGTTTCTGGCGTCTTAGGTGGCCACTCTTTGAAGGTCGCTAGGTGTTGCTGTACCGCCGCTTGAGCAGGGCCAAATGCCCACATCTTCTGCCCCATCCATTTCAAGTACATACCCGACTCTTCAGCTGCTCGCTCGTAAGGATCACGACGCAGGTTGAACAGCAATGGCGCGTTAAGTTCTTCTTTCGGGCCACTCCAACCGTGATTCTGAACCACGAAATGCGCTTTCCAATCACCAACACGAACCGCTTGCAGCTTGTCTCGTTCGTAGTAGTAGATCTCTTTACGGTTTGACTCGCCTTTCTCAGTCAGCATATCCACTTGGTTGTAACCATCAAGGTGCGCTTTAAAGCCATCGTGACCTTTCAGCAGTTTTTCTTTTAGATCCGTTGGACCACCAGCCGCAGCGACCAGAGTGGGTAACCAGTCCATACCATCAAAGATGCCATTGCCTACAGTACCCGCAGGGATTTTACCCGGCCAGCTAACCAGAGCAGGGGCTCTTACGCCACCTTCCCAAGTTGTGCCTTTCTCACCGTGATAAGGTGTCATGCCGCCATCAGGCCAAGTCATGATCTCAGGGCCGTTATCGGCAGTGAAAATGATGATGGTGTTGTCGGCAATACCGAGTTCTTCCATCTTCGCCATCATCTCACCGACGTGATCATCAAGATCTTTCATGACCACTTCTTGAAGGCCCCAACCGTTTTGGCCGAGCATCGCTTCGTATTCAGGTGAAAGGTGCGTCCAAACGTGACCGCGTGATGGACAGTACCAAGTGAAAAATGGCTTATCCGCTTCAACCGCCCTTTCGATGAAGTTGATCGCGTGCTTATTTACTTCATCATCTAGTGTGCGCATACGCTCGATAGTTAGCGCGCCATCGTCTTCAATGGTTTGTCCGCCTTTGCCATCGGATTTCGCGTAAATCACATTGCGAGGCGCAAAAGCATCCAACGAACCGTCTTTTGGCCAGTCTGGATCTTCGGTGTATTCCATCGCATTCAGGTGATACAACCAGCCCCAATACTCATCGAAGCCGTGCATTGTTGGTAAGAATTCATCACGGTCACCCAAGTGGTTTTTACCAAACTGACCAGTCACGTAACCCATGGTTTTGAGAATTTCTGGTAGTGTTGGCGTATCCGCATGCAGCCCAACAGGCCCACCCGGTAAGCCCACCGTATGCATACCCGTTCGCACTGGTAACTGCCCCGTTAAGAATGCAGAGCGCCCGGCCGTACACGATGGCTGCGCATAATAATCTGTGAGTAGCATGCCCTTTTCAGCAATACTATCGATGTTTGGTGTTTCACTACTCATCACACCATTGTGATAAGCACTCAGGTTTGAGATCCCAATATCATCCGTGAAGATAACAAAAATATTCGGTTGCTCTTGTGCTGACCATGCCGATAGCGAAAAGCTACTCAACACACTCATCACAACAAGGTGGAAAATCCTTTTCATAGAATGTCCTTATACTGTTTCAGATTGCTCTTTATGAATCATTTTTAAACCAACTAAACCAAAGCCCAACTCCAATATTAGATAAACAAAAAGTAGCCAATGCGGCATGCCATCCACCACCAAACTGATGACTCGTCCGGCAGCTAAACCCAACATGAATACCACCAAACTATAGAGCGCTGGCAGTCGATACTTTTTGAACAGTGCGCCAAACACCCAAAACAACGCCAGAGCCAAATAAAGCCCCATCACTGCACGAAAGATATGAGTAACGTTGATGGGTGTGGCGTCGATACCAAATAGATAGTCAAGAGAGACTACGGGGGCATAACCATAAGACAGTGCAATAGGTGTTAAACCTAAAACTGCAACGAACAAGAAAATACTCTGTGGCTTCATACCCTAACTCTTTTAACTTGGCTCATTTCAAAAAACATAGTCTACAATCAGCAATATACAAGTTGCATATATGAAAATTGCCCCCCGCAAGGCACATTCATAAACTTGCTACTTCACACAAAAGATAAGGATATCGATATGGCTAAATGGCGTTACCTAATCGCATCAGTATTAATGGCTAGTTCAACCGTAAGTGCGCAAGAAGCAAGTACACCGATGGATACAAAAAAGTGGCAACATAGTTTCGAAATCTACGCGCTCGCACTCAATATTCGTGGAGACAGCACCATTGGTAATTTGTCAGCAGATGTTGATGTTGATCCTTCATTCATCATGGATCATCTTGATATGACCGCAATGGTGCGTTTAGAGGGTGACTATGACAATCAATGGGGCTATTACATTGACTACAGCTTCATGAAACTAAGCGGAAAAACAAACTCGGTATTAGGATCCAACGCAGAGTTATTAAGAGGCAACCTTGATATCCGACAAGGTGTTTTAGATGTGAAGGGTTTTAAGCGCTACCAATACGATTTTGGCACGATTGATTATCTGTTTGGGCTTCGTTGGTGGGATAACGACATTGATACCAAGCTTTACGGTTCAGGTGGTAGGTTAAGTGTCGACCGATCACTTGATGAAGATTGGGTTGACTACCAAGTAGGTGTGAGATGGATAACGCAGATCAATAAGGATTGGAAGTTTCACGCAACCATTGATGCAGGGCTTGGTAGTGACACCAACTTTACCTCATCTCTGTTAACTGGCGTGCGATACCAGATAAACAGTTGGTCTGACTTAAATGTTGCCTACAAATCGACCTGGGTTGATTACGAAAACAAGGGGACCTTTGAATACGATACCGCATCGCAAGGGTTCCTGATTGGTTGGGCTGCTCATTTCTAGTCAAACAATAAGAGGTAAGCCTGATATCGTTAGGCTTACCTGACAATGTCAATCTTTCAAGAGTTAATGCCGGTTTTAACTAACGAACAAGCAAAACTACCCATCAACGACCTAGTTATTCACAGTGTTTGGAACTACGCACTCTTTCTTCATGATAGTTAAGCCGGCCTCGAGAGTTTCTGTCCAAGCTTGTTCGACGCTTTCATCGTAGTGAGGGTCATATTTTTTAACTGTATTGAGTAACGAATTGAACCACTCGTTGAGCTCAATCTCGGAAATATCCAGCCCTAGGTCTTTATGCCTTTTACCCAATTTCTTTACTGAGTTACGCACGCTTGGTAGACCAGCAGAGTTATAGATAAGAATGATCGAGGCTTTAAGCATCTTGGTTTGATGCTCTAATCCTATCTTTTCAAAACGTTCTGAAAATCTTGGATTATGCTCGCAAAAATCCGCCAAAAACGTTTCGAGAAATTCTTGGTCAATCCGGCAGCGCTCAAAACTTTCATAAAACAGTTCGTTCGGTTTCATCTAGCCAGTCCTTTGCAAAATTTTGAGTTATCGGGAAGCTAACAAGTCCAGAGCCGTAACTTAGCCAACTCCGAACCATCAATATGATCTAAGTATACGCCACTGTGGCATAAAATGAACGATGGCATAACGTAAACTACGGCATAAAGTGCGTTGCACAGATCTTGTTTCCATCAGGATCTCGCAAATAAGCCATGTACAAGCGACGCTCGTCAGAACCTCTCGCTCCGGGACCATTTTCAATGCTGGTACCGCCATTTTCGACGCCAACTCGATGCCACTCATCTACAACTTCAGGAGAAGGCGCAAGAAAACCCACCGTCATGCCGTTGCCGTGCGTTGCTGGCTGACCATCAATCGGTTTGGTTAAGCCCAACACACCCGTTTGGCTAACGTAAACACAGCGCCCTTTAGGATCCACAGAGCCTTCGCTATAACCAAGCACTTTCATGATTGGGTCATAAAAAGCCTTTGCGCGTTCAATATCTTCGGTACCGAGAAAAACATGGCTGAACATAACTAACCTCTTCTTTTATTGAAAGAACCACCTAAACTAGACCTATAATTCGTGTTTGTCTAGGCACGCTATTCGTCGCAACTGTTGCTTAACCCATTGAGCAAACACCTGAAACTTAGTTCGCTGCTCCATGCCTTTCGGGAACTCAGTTAGTCTGATCAACGATCCGTTGTGCGCCCTGCCCTTGGTCATGCAGAATATCTTCAGGGTTCAACAAGTGGCATTTCTGCATACTCAAACACCCGCAACCGATACAGCCTGTTAAGTTTTCTTGTAGCGATTTAATCTGCGCCATTTTGCTATCAAGTTGACCCTGCCACTTCTTAGCAACGCGCTCCCAATCTCGCTTAGTCGCGGTATGGTTCATCGGCAGTGTCGATAACTCTTCGGTGATCTCTTCCAGCGTGAAGCCAATCGACTGTGCGACTTGTATCAAAGCAATTCTTCTCAACATCGCCGACTGATAACGGCGCTGATTTCCGTTAGTACGAATTGAAGCAATCAACCCCTTGGTTTCGTAAAAGCGTAAGGCCGAAGGAGCCACGCCACTGCGCTCAGCCAACTGGCCTATGGTGAGGTATACGATGTTTCTCATGATCTTTCACTTCCTGTTTGAATAGCCGTTTCTTCCTGATAATAACCAGTATAATAGAGTTCACTTTAACTTAAAGTTTGCGTTCAAACTTAGGTTTGGGCTAGATTACAAAATACGCGCAACAAAGCAACCTAACGTATTGATTTTTTTGAGCTATGATTTTGTTCGCTGATTGCCATACATGTCGTCAAACCCGGGAATGCCTTGCTCCCACACAGGTTTATCTTCACCGACAATGGTTTTCAATGTATCAATGAAGAGCTTGGTTTTTATGGGTGCATCTCGATGTGGGTACACCGCATAGAAAGTGCCAAAATCATCCAAGTTTAAGTGAGTCATAATAGGCACTAACTCTCCACTGAGCACTTCATCTTCAATCATCTGCGCCGTGACAACCGCGAGAGTACTGCCAGTTAGCGCGCTCTTGGAAATCATCTCAACGTCATTCACTTTATAAGCGGCATTAAGCTGGAAATGCTGCGCTTGCCCCTCTTGATCGACATAAGAAAACTTATCAATCAACAAACCCGGAGCGGCATAGATAGTCGCAGGTAATGACTCTAACTTTTCGATGGTGTTGATCTCGCCATGCTGAGCAATGAACTCAGGTGAAGCGACAATCAGCAATCGACTTCTGGCTATCTTACGGCTGATTAGGCTGGAGTTTTTGGGCTTACCAATACGGAAACCAATATCAAACCCTTCTTTAACCATATCGACGATTCGGTCTTCGAGTCTCAATTCAAAATCAACATCTGGATACTGCTTCTGGAAAACCGCAATCGCCTGCTGAACATATTGTCGACCGAACATGGTCGAGCTGGTGATTCTTAATAACCCTCGAGGCTCTGCATGATAATTTTGCGCCAAGCGTCGAGTATCGTTCAACAGTGCACGAAGCTGATGCGCTTGATTGACCATCTCATTGCCTGCAGCTGTCAGAGATAACGAACGAGTGGTTCGATTGAGTAACCGAACATCCAGCTCTTCTTCAAGACGGCTGATCTGTTTAGAGATAACGGAACGGTCGACGTTTCTTTGCTCCGCCACTTTGACAAACGAACCCAGCTCAACCACTTCAAGTAACAATAATAAACGACTCGATATATCCATAACGCCCTTTGTTGCATTTAAGGCACCAATCAAGTGCCAATATGACTATTTTTCTCATCTTATTACAAATCTATAGTAGCTGCACATAACGGAGACAACATTCAGTCCCGACCTAATAGAGGAACACCCCATGACACTACTATCTGTGACTAACCAAAATGGCATCGCAACAGTATCGATCAACAACCCACCAGTGAACGTGCTGACTTTCGACTTGATCAACGAGATCAATGCCTTTGTACTTTCATTGAAAGATGATCGTGATACTAAGGTTGTGGTCTTCAAATCATTACATGAGAGCTTCTTTCTGGCTCACCTAGATCTCAATGTGATCAACGGTACACAAGGTGGACAAGCTGGTTCGATTGAATTCAACCACATGATTGAGAACATTAAAGCGATGAAACAAGTCTCTGTCGCGGTAGTTGATGGCGTAGCTCGTGGGGGCGGTAATGAATTTGTGATGGCGTGTGACCTTGCTTACGGCACTGAAAACTCGGCGTTCGCACAACCAGAAATTCATGTAAACATCCCAACGGGTGGCCAAGGCGCAGTTCAATTTGCAAGACGCATGGGCAAAAACAAAGCGCTACAAGCTTTGCTGCTTGGTAACGATTTTACGGCTCAACAAGCAGAAGAGCGTAACATCATCACGCAGTTTGTACCGAAGGCAGAGCTAGAGGGTTTCTTAGCAGCGACACTCGGTGTAATCAGCCAATTAGAAGTACGTGATATCGTGATGTACAAAGAGATCATCGCTGCCTCAATCAAAGATGAGCAAGCGGGCGCTGAACTAGAACTTCGTTACTTCTTAGAGCGCGCAAAAGAGCAGAAAACCGCAGCAATTATCGGTGCGTTTCTAAAACACGGTGGTCAAACTGAGCGTGAAGCGAAAGACATTCAAGGTATCTTCGTTGACACCGCAGCAGAGTTATCACAATAGACAATGACGCAATTAAATGGCCATCGCTTGATGGCCATTTATGTATGTATCTACTTATTTATCTATTTATCTGTGCACCGATGTAGTAATTCTCTCACTCACTGAAGCAGTTAGATCTGACTCATGATCGATTTCAGGCTCTCGGCCATTTCGGCATTGATGATCTCACCCGTTTCTACATTAAAGTTGTCGTAGAAACTTGGTACCGACATCGAGCCCTTCACATCAGCATCAAAGTAAGGTGCAGAATGTACCGCAGACGACAACACAGAGCTTGCGCCACCTGGGCCTAGTGATGTGGAGAGCATCACAACAGGTTTGCCTTGGTACACTTTCATGTCGATTCGTGATGTCCAATCAAACACATTCTTAAAGGCTGCGGTGTATGAACCGTTGTACTCTGCAAAAGAGATGACCACAGCATCTGCTTCGCCAATCTTGCTAAAAAAGCGCTGCGCGTGTTGATGAACGCCAGACTCTTTTTCTCTGTCTTCACTATAAATAGGCATCTCGAAATCATTAAGATCGAGCACCTCTACTTGTGCGCCCTCAACTAAGCTTGCGGTGTACGCTGCCAATTGTTGGTTAATCGATGCTTTACTGTTGGTCGCGCCAATCGCTAATACTTTCATTGTTGATCCTTGTTCATTTTTCTCACCTTTATGCACTCATGACTTCAATTACGGAGCTCAAAATTCATAACTGAAGATTCGTAACGTCTGTTTGATAACATCAAAACCTGCACTAGGCGACAAGGTGATAGATTGTGTTTTTAGATTGGGGATGATGATAAAACCTCAAGTTAACTTGAGGTAAAGCGATATTTTCAAAATATAGGAAATAGTTTAAAAACACTTATAAAGCAGTTGATTATGAAAGGTTTAACATAGGTTGGCATTACACAGGAAAAAGTCAGCACACCCAAAATACATTGAGTGTGCTTTATCGAAGTATTATTTACTTAAAGTGATTTAATGGACAGACACCAGAGTAAGCGACACCGGATAGCTCGGCCATTTCGCGATTCCATGTAGCCAAATCGTGAGGATTAAACTGATTCAAATGGTCATGACCGCACGCTCTCGCCATCACTTGCATCAATTCAGTCGAGGCTTCGAAGAAGTTCTTCAATTGATTCGAGGCCTTTTCGACATTTAAGCGTTGGCGTAAATCGGCTTTTTGAGTCGCGATACCCGCAGGGCAATTATTGGTGTTACACATTCGGGCGGCAACACACCCTATCGACTGCATGGCACTGTTTGAGATAGCGATACCATCAGCACCAAGCGCCATCGCTTTTACGAAATCCATCGGCACGCGCAAGCCGCCCGTGATGATCAATGTGACTCTGTCACTGACCCCTTGTTTATCGAGATACGCTCTAGCGCGAGCGAGTGCTGGAATAGTGGGAACACTGATATGGTCACGGAACATTTCTGGCGCCGCCCCTGTACCGCCACCACGCCCATCTAAGATGATGTAATCGGCACTGGCATCAAGCGCGAACTGAATGTCTTCTTCGATGTGATTGGCACTTAACTTAAAGCCAATCGGGATACCGCCTGTCACCTCTCGAACACGGTCGGCGAACTTTTTAAAATCCTCGACCGTGTTAAGGTCGACAAAGGTGGGTGGAGAAATCGCTGCCGTGCCCGCTTCAATGCCACGCACCTCCGCGATCTTGCCTATGTTCTTCGCGCCCGGTAAGTGCCCGCCCGTTCCGGTTTTGGCACCCTGCCCGCCTTTAAAGTGGAAGGCTTGAACGTTTTTGAGCTTAGCTTCATCGTAACCAAACTGAGCACTGGCTAATTCATAAAAGTAGCGAGAGTTCGCCGCTTGCTCCTCGGGTAACATACCGCCTTCACCGGAGCAGATACCCGTCCCTGCGAGTTCGGCACCTTTCGCCAATGAGACTTTTGCTTCTTCAGATAGCGAGCCAAAACTCATATCAGACACAAACAAAGAGATGTCCAATTTGAGTGGCTTCTTCGCTTTGGGGCCAATAATCAGTTCAGTTCCAACGGGCACATTCTCCAGCAAAGGCTTGGTGGCCATTTGCGCGACCATCACTTGAATATCGTCCCAGTGAGGCAATAGATGTCTTGGAACGCCCATGGAGGTCATTGGCCCATGATGTCCAACCTTGGATAAACCATCACGCGCCAGTTGATGAATAAACTCGACGGTAGGTTCTTCTTTGGTTGCGCTCGCAGCTGGCGACAAATCTGGCGCAGCCGCTTGAATGTGAACCTCCGGGCCTTCTTGCCCAACTTGTTCCGCTGTGAACTGTTTATGAGTGCCATCGCAGAAAGGAAGGTTGTTGGAATACTTACAGCGACAAAGGTAGGCGTCTCCGCTCTCTTCGGCGACAAAGCTTTTCGGTTTGAACCCCGTACCAGCATGAGAACCGTCACAAAACGGTTGGTTTTTCGATTTCCCACAGGTACAGAAGTAATACTCCTCCCCTTCTGTTAGCTCCACTTTGACTGGCTTGGTATCCGCTATCACTGGATTCTTCATAGTTCGCTCACCTTTTCTTTCTTATGATTTGATGACTGAAGCGATGACTTGCTCACAAGAGTAAAGTAAAGGTGAGATACGCGGCTAATTCAATAAACGGATGAAGTAAAGCGACTCCAGTCGAAAGCCTGAATCACCATCAAACCGATAGCCATCGTGCTGATATTCATATCTTGGTTTTATGCCTCAACAATATCTATTCTGTCTAAATAATGGAAAACCACTTTTAAAGACCAACACCAAGGCTCTCATCATTAACTCAAGTTTTAAGTTTGTAGGGTTAGATCAGACAAACTGAAATTTTGTTATATAAAAATTGAGCTAGAATTATCTCAGCTTCCAAAGGTAAGCCAGAAATACAAACGGCAGTACGACAATTAATTTCAGCTGAAATAGGTAAACACTTTAACCTTTCCAGCAACAAAGAGAGAAATCATGAAAGAATCATTCAAGAAAGGCCGCATAAGCGGACTTGTTAGTATCGCATTGTGCCTAGGTGCGTCAGGTGCTTTTGCCGCGGATTACGACCTA
The DNA here is from genome assembly GCF_041468865.1 of Vibrio sp. 10N.286.52.C3. Taxonomy (NCBI): domain Bacteria; kingdom Pseudomonadati; phylum Pseudomonadota; class Gammaproteobacteria; order Vibrionales; family Vibrionaceae; genus Vibrio; species Vibrio sp. 10N.286.52.C3. The sequence continues at coordinate 114,712 of NZ_JBFRJM010000004.1, forward strand.
GTTATCGAGAATGGACGAGTGATGGACCCTGAAAGCATGCTGGATGCTGTATTAAACGTCGGGATCAAAGATGGTCAAATCATCAAAATCACGGCAGAAAAACTCGACGGTGATGAGACAATCGATGCAACAAATCAAGTGGTTGCCCCAGGTTTCATTGATACCCATTTTCACTCGCTAGATGGTTTATCTATCAAGCTTGCAGCCCTAGATGGTGTAACATCTGGTATGGATCTGGAAGTCGGTGCGATTCGCGTCGGTGAGTGGTATGAAGAAAAAGCGGGTAAATGGCCACTGAACTACGGTACTGGTGTCAGCCACGAAGGAGCTCGTCTTCAAATCCTAGATCCTGAAGTGAAAATTACAGGCCCACATGATGCAACTACGATTCTTGGCTCGCTTCGAACTGAAGCGGCTAAAGACGGTGTGAGTGGCTGGTCTGAGACCAAAGCTGATATCGAGCAGATGAACCAAATCCTTTCTGTTCTTGATCAAGGCTTTGCAGAAGGTGCATTGAACCTAGCTTCAACAACCGCTTATATGAAAGATGGTTTGACGGCATTTGAGATGTACGAGTCCATGAAAGTCGCAGCAAACTGGGACCGATTTGTATCATCACATACCCGTTTTCACGCTAACCCTTCAAATCCAGAAGCACAGCTGGGTTTTGACGAAATCTTTACCAATGCGATGCTTCTCGACTTACCATTTTTGATGCTCCACAACAACGACTTCGGTTGGTGGGAAGTAGAAGAAAAGCTAAAGCTTGCACGAGAGAAAGGCTTAGTGATGTGGTCTGAATACTATCCATATGATGCGGCATCCACTGCGATTGGTTCATCTTTCCTTGTACCGGAGTCTGTGGAAGGGATGTACAACGCGAAGTATGAAGAAATGATGTACGACCCAACACGCGATAAATTTCTGACCAAAGAAGAGTATCTGGTCATTGCCGCTGAAGAACCGGGTCACTTGGTGGTTCTGTTTAGCCCTGCACGTAAAGATTGGATGAAATACTGGCTACAAATTCCAAACATGACCGTTGCAGCAGATTCTATCTATTCAGGTTTAGGTACTGATTCTTGGGATGCCGATCCAACAGAATATCAAGGTCACCCTCGAACTGCGGGTACTCGAGGCAAAGTATTACGTATGGCACGTGAAGAAGGCGTACCATTGTTATTCACACTTGCTCAAACGTCTTACTGGGCAGCAAAGCATCTAGGTGATGCGGGTGTTGAATCAATGAAAGTTCGTGGTCGTATGCAAGAAGGCATGGTTGCGGATATCACCATTTTCGACCCAGAAAACGTAACCGATAATGCGACTTACAAAGCCAAAGAACAAGGCAATCCAACAACCGGTATTTCTTATGTCATCGTAAATGGTGAGCAAGTGGTTAAAGAAGCTGAGTTCCAAAAAGTATGGGCAGGCCAACCCATTCGTAACACACCATCGGATGAATCGCGATTTGAAGGATTGAGCAAAGAAAAGTTCTTGGAAAACCTAACAGTACCAACGATTTCTATCGATGACTCGGGTGCCTCTGGCAATCCGCAACTATAGAAAAAAGTGAGGTAATCATGATCAAAAAGGCTATATGTGCATTGCTACTCACGGGTTCGTTTTCAGGAACGACAAGTGCAACTAGCATCGATGATATGGGATTTGATGTGTCTAGTTTTAAACAAACAGGACAACAAATATCTGTCAAAGAACCGAAAGCGCCAACGTTAGTTCAGGAGAGTAAACTGGCCTCATATGTAAGCGAAGTCGGCGTAGATGTCGCCAATTTGTCTCAGGTGCAAGTTGATGATTTGATCGGAAGTTATGACCAATTGCCATCAGCGATCTTTTGTGATGAACATCAAGAGTTCGAGATTCAGATATCAAGGACGAATATCTGGCAAAGAACGAAACTGATGAAGTTACGACAAGCGATTGGAGACGATCTACCTAACGCGCACTAATATGCCCTCATAACAGCCAGTGATTTTTACTGGCTGTTTTTTCATCTAATAAACCCAAGTTAGAAGTATTCATCATAAACGTGTTGGATGTATTCATTAGCAGCAGTAACGATAGATTCCCTTATCCCTTCAATATGTAAAGAATGTGGGCTCCATAAAGAAATGGGAACCTCTAAACCTTTTTTAATCTCAGTAGGCTTGAGCTCAACTAAATTCTGCTGCACAAATTCAGAGTAAATAACAGAGCGAGGAAGTAACGCCCAACCTAAGTCTAGCCGAACCAATTGGATCACAAGCGCAAGTTGGTCAACAAGCTCATAGTTAGCAGAAAGGGTGACTTTATCTGCCATCCCTTCATCGATTAATGATTTCAAGATTAACTGCTTAGATATTTTTAACTTAGAGAACAGTTCGTTTGGTGGCGTTTTACTCAGTTCACTGCCTTTACTTGCGAATGGGAGCAGCGTAAGGGTTTCTAGGTAAACCGCGTGAAAGCTATTCATCGCCCTACTCTCATGAGTATTCAAAAAACCGAAGTGCAGTGTCCCATCTTCAATCCCCTGCTCAATCTCCTTTTTATTCATGACCAGCATATTGACTCGACAACCTGGAAAGTCTTTTTGTAATTGCATTCTGATATCAGCCAAAATGAGCTGTGGCATAAAGCTTAGATAACCGATATTGATGGTTTCTGGTTCGCCTTGGGAGATGTTGAGCGCTATTTTATCAAAGGCTTTTAGCTGCTCAACGGCTTGCTTGGCATAGCGGTAAAGTAATTTACCTTCTTGTGTTGCTTCAACACTGCGACCTTTGCGCTCAAAGAGTGCGACATCAAGAATATCCTCTAAATTGACAACAACTTGCCCGATGGTACTACGGTGTTTATCTAGCTTAGCGGCAGCCTTGCTAAAAGATTTTTGCTCGTAAACCGTCACAAAGGTGGAGAGTTGCTCGAGGCTGAAATTCATAGATGACTCCAATATTCAAATAATGCTTTATTACTTTCAAATCAATCACTTTGACGTGGTGAGTATAGACAGAACATACATAGGTTACGACTTCCACCTCAAAAAAACCAACAAGGTTCAAATAGTTTGTCTGATCACGTCAGACAATAGCAATTCTGAGTTTCCATTAAACGTTTATATCATTCCGGCTTATCTAAACAACCTATGTGAAATACCGATACGAATACAAAGAAGACTTTATCCAAAGCGGTGGATTTGGCATCAACAACCAAACCGCGATTGGTGATACTGCTGCGGCATTCCTGAACGTTAAAAACTGGCGACGATGGCACTTTTTTCACCTTCAATCCGGAATACACATATATCGACGGCGATCTTGAAAGCAGCACCTTGAAAACAACACTCCGTCTAGCAACACCTTTATCACAAGATAAATCTCGCTGGGGAGAGCTTAGAGTTGAGAACACTTATGGCGAAGTAACAATCAAGTTCAGTCATCCAATCCTAAAGTAGATACATCATTATTTTTGCACTCAGCGTATTTGATTAACCAAGCTGAGTCGTAATTACTAAGAGGTTAAAATGAAACATCTTTTGAATATGTCAACGATTGCTCTGATATTGGCATCAGGGGCAACAACCGCTGAAGTAATGTCAGTAGAGTCCTCGACTTCGCGTTCACATTACGATTCATGGAATGAAACCAAGCAAAACCTTCAAAAAGAGCATGGCTTACAGTTGGGCATGGATTACAACATGCTGAGTATGGGAGCGATTGATCCTCTTGGGGATGCATCTGCTGCGGCAGGAGCATTAAGAGTCTTTGGTCAATGGGATCTTATAGAGACAGAAGATGGAGACAAAGGCGGAATTGTATTCAAGTTTGAGCATCGACATAAATACACAGAAAACTCCCCGAAAGAATACGGTTTGGCCGATCTCGGTTACTTAGGTTTTGCTCACTCCTTATATGGTGATCAAGGCTTTAGAACCACTCATTTATTTTGGCGTCAATCTCTACTGCAAGAACAGATGGTGGTTTACGCCGGTTTCTTAGACATGACGGATTACACCGATTTCTATGCGTTAGCTAGCCCATGGAATGACTTCAACAGTGGTGTGTTTACTTCCGGAAGTGGAACGATTGGTGGATTGCCTGATGGTGCACTGGGTGTTATGGCCGGCGGTTTTTTCTCAGATAGCATTTATGGCTCGGCCAGTATTCTTGATGCTAAAGGCAACGCTTCTGACTTAGTTGAAGGAGCCAAAGAGCTCTTTGACACAGGGGCCACTTGGAAAAGCTTAGAACTCGGTTGGACACCAAGTAAAGATATGCTGTTCATCAGCAATGCTCATATCAGCCTATGGCAGCGTGACGCAGTTGGAAACGATGATGAAGGTTACGGTATCAACCTGTCTCTATCAGGTTTAGTGGCTGAACGTTGGTTGCCTTTCATTAGGGCTGGATGGGCTCAAGATGGCGGAGCCATGTATGACGCCTCAGTAAGCGCCGGCTTTGGTTACATTCCTGCACAGAGAAACCAAGACATGTTTGGACTGGCAGTTAACTGGGCAAGCCCAATGGAGAGCACAACGCAAGGGTTGGACTTAGACGACCAATATACAACTGAAGCGTATTACCGAGCTCAAATCACACCATGGCTGCAAATTTCTCCAAGTGTGCAAGTTCTGAATCACACCGCGGTTGATCTGACCAATGGCTTCGACAACATCAATTTAATCCAGAATAAAACCGATGTGGTATTTGCCCTAAAAGCAAAATTCGAGTTCTAAATTAAACACACGTACAAATGATATTAAGGAAAATATCGTTATTAACCTTGCAGGAGTGCTAAATAAATTTCGAGTAAAAAATGAAAGTAAAAATATTCTTGGCGATACTCTTAGGTATGGCTTGTAATACTGCGACTGCGGAAGCAGAAAAAACAAGTAACGATCAAGTACAACGAATTATTCTTGTTCGACATGCCGAAAAGCCAGATGACGGCCTTGGTAACCATTGCTCCAACTGCGATCCAATATGGCATGCCCATCAACACACAATATGGTTGGAATGACTTTGAAGTTATTCTTAGATAAATACCGTAATGCAGATCTTTTACTGGCGTGGGAACACATCAGCATTGAAGTGCTTGTTACTTTGATTAAGCATCGCTTTGATAACGTTGACCCAATCCCAGAATGGCCAAATTCTGATTACGACATGTTTTTAAGTTAATCATCGATTGGAGTAAACCGAGTGATCTGACAATCAATGTTCATAAACAACAGTTTGGAGACATCTCGACTGAATGCCCTAGCACCAAATAAGTTGCTGGTTAATGGCTTTTATCGAACAACAATCAGAAGAGTGAATTAACCTCAGCCCGAGTACACAATAACAAGTTACTCCGTACTCAGGCAAAAACTAGTCAACCTTTAATACAACAAGCCTCTAATCAAACAATTCGATAACCAATTTATTGTCTTTAATCACTAGATTGGGTTCCGATGACTTAATCAACGACTCTTGAACCTTGTTGCTGTCGAGTTTGTAAACCGGAGACTGGGACAAAGCAAAACCTATCATCGATACAGCTGGTTTGAGTAGTGTCTCTATTTCAGGCGAAAGCTGTTTGCCTTTTTCTTCAAAGCGCTCTAGTCGCAGCGACTTTAGATACACCTCGCCACTCTCCTTGTCGTATTCGGGAATCGCGCTGAACTCTAAGTCTAAATCCAACCCCATATTAGGCATATTGAACACTTGAACTTTTGCATTGGTATTCGCCAACACGGACACGCGTTGTGCATCGGCTCGACCAATTTGCACTTCTAGATCATCCACAGCCACTTGTGCGTACATCACACTTTGTACACCAACCTCTTGTTCTAGCATCACTGAGTCTTCAAGGTACTTCGTCATTTCTTGCTCGGTAATACTGTAGCTAACACAACCACTGAGCATCAGGGCTGTCACAGCTATAATCAAACGGTTCATTAACTTTGTTGTCATTGGAGATAGGCTCTTATTTTTTAAATGCATGGAACGGATGTTACCTCGAGATGATACTGTAAATTGGTTGTCACAATAACAGTGTCGGATAACTGGGCAGAATGATCCACCTAAATGGTGATGTCGTATCAATGAGAATTGACGAAAATAGTAAGGAAAACAATGACTGCATTAACGATATTTTACGATGGAACCTGTCCACTTTGTGCAAAAGAGATGGCAGCACTGACTAAGTCTGATTCCAAAGATCAGATCCAGACCGTCGATATCTACAGTGAAGCGTTTTCAAACTACCCGCAAATAGATGCCGAGGCAGCCAATACAATCTTGCATGCACTGGACGAAAACGGAAAGCTGCTGCTCGGTTTAGACGTGACTTACCAAGCGTGGAAGCTAGTAGGAAAGGGTTGGCTGTATGCCCCGTTACGTTGGGCGATTTTTAAGCCAATGGCAGATTGGTGTTATCTACGGTTTGCCAAAAATCGATATAAGATTTCGTTTTGGCTAACCGGAAAATCACGTTGCAACGGTAACAGCTGCACAAAATAGTGTTGAGTTAAGACATGCCGCTGGCGACTTTGTAGTAAACGATGCCAAATAGGGCTGCGAACACCAATACCGTAACGGCCACTTTCAACCAAATAAATTTCATGCTTTGTCCTTTTAATTCTGTTTACTGTTCCACGCGACAAGTTAGCACAACAAAACATACGGTTGTGTAATGATTGATAGAACTTTGTAGTCATACCAATCACAGTAGGTAAGTGTCAAGAAATAGCGCAGGAAAAAAGCTTGAGAACAAGGCGGCTCTTTTCGACAAGAAGTTTAGATAAGTAGTTATTCTACAATCAAAAAATCTAACGAATTTATCGAGATTTTTAACAAGCTAGGGTGAACAGTTATTTACTACGATTGGTATCAACCCTGATTCCCAGAGAGAACCTTTATGTCGGCAAAAGAGAGAAACCTTCCCACACATCGAATTTCTAGATTCAGTAAGTTCGCTTCGTTGGCGACAAGAGTCGCGGGTAACGTGCTAACGGAAGGCACCAAACAAATTGCACAAGGCAACAGGCCCAAAGCAAAAGACTTACTGTTAACGCCACAAAACATTGCTCGCCTGACCGATCAACTCGCACACCTGCGCGGTGCGGCTATGAAGTTAGGACAGATGCTATCAATGGATGCGGGTGATGTCTTAGAACCAGAGTTAGCCGACATTCTCTCTCGCCTGCGCTCCGATGCCGATCCACTGCCAACAAAACAGCTCAATCAAGTGTTAGAAAGCTCGCTCGGGAACCATTGGAAAACCGAATTCCTGTCCTTCAATTTTAAACCGATCGCCAGTGCATCTATCGGACAAGTTCACCAAGCCTATAGTGATGCTGGGGACAAACTCGCAGTCAAAGTCCAATACCCCGGCATTAGAAAAAGTATCGACAGTGATGTAGATAACGTAGGCACGCTGCTCAATATTGTTGGCTTGATACCAAAGTCGGTCGACTACAAAGGCTTGTTAGAAGAGGCAAAGAAACAGCTCCACGATGAAGCAGACTATGCTCGCGAAGCTGATTACGCAACTCGTTACCATGATGCATTGAAAGAATACTCTCACTTCGTCGTACCTAAGATTCATCCGCAAGTCTCTTCAGAATCGGTGCTCGCCATGGACTTCATCGAAGGCGTCTCGATAGAGCAAATCGAAAGTTACGACCAAAGCACACGTGACTTTGTAATGCACAGCTTACTGGAGCTTCTGTTCAGAGAGTTGTTCGATTTTAAGATGGTGCAAACCGATCCCAATTTCGCCAACTACCTTTATGTTGAAAACACCCGACAAATTGGCTTATTAGATTTCGGAGCAACCCGTGAGTACAGTGACCGCTTCAGCGAGGGTTATCGCTTGGCCTTTTCCTCTGTCATTAACAACGATGAGCAAGTGCTCAACCGAGCTTTAGAGCAAATAGGATTCTTTAGCGAGACAATTCTTCCCGAACAACGCCAAGCGATTCTAAATCTAGTGAAGATGGCCTGTGAGCCGATGTTAGTTGACGAAGAGTACGACTTCAAAGCCAGTGGATTGGCACAAAGGCTTCGTGAAGCAGGCACCATTTTGAGCATGGAACAAGAGTATTGGCATACGCCGCCCGCCGATGCGCTGTTCCTGCACCGAAAAATTGGTGGCATGTATCTATTAGCGGCTCGCCTTGGTGCAAAAGTGAATATCAGTCGCTTGGTCGCTCCATATCTTATCTCAGAGAGCAAAAGCACAACTAAAAGCGCGAGTTAATGAGACAGTAAATAATACGCAAAGTGATCATTTCATCGTGCTCAAGAGTAATAACCATTACGCCAACTAAAATGAGCCAACCCTATGAAATGTTCACTACTTTGCTCAACCGCACTGATTACAAGCCTCACGAGTTCCATCGCCTTTGCAGCGAGCTGTCCCGAAATACTTAATGGCAAACAGCGCTTGTTAAACTCAACCGAAGAAATCGCCTTGTGCGATGAGTTTCAAGGCAAAACTCTATTGGTGGTAAATACAGCGAGCCAATGTGGCTTCACTCCGCAGTTTGAGCAACTCGAGCAACTTCATCAAACCTACAAAGACCAAGGCTTCACGGTTATCGGTTTCCCAAGTAATGATTTTCGCCAAGACAAGGGAAGCGAAGAGAAGACGGCAAAGGTTTGTTACCTAGACTATGGCGTGACCTTCCCAATGATGGCGCGAGCTTCACTGTCTGGTAGCAACGTCAACCCCGTGTTTACAGAGATACAACAGCAAGCGGGCGTAACGCCTAAATGGAACTTTTACAAATTCTTGATCAGTAAAGAAGGTAAAGTCGTCGCCACCTTCCCTAGCTCCACATCTCCAGTGAGTGCCACACTCAAAAACGCGATTGAGCAGCAGTTATGAAGGCGGATTACATGGCAACAACTCAAACCCGTAACACCATGGCCAAACTGGGGTACATGGGGTTAATTCCGTTTTTATTCGGTCTTCTCCTTTCGCTCACCGACAGCCAATTTATGGGGATAAGCGGTGAAACGCTGTTCATCACCTACAGCGTGGCAATTTTGAGTTTTCTTTCAGGGATCTTGTGGGCAAATGGCATCGAAAACTTTGAAAGCCAATCAAGTAACAAAGCACTGCTAATAAGCAACGCGATTGTGCTCATCGCTTGGCTGGCAGTATTGCTTGGCGAACAAAAAGAGCTAGTGACAACTCTGATTCTCATCTTTGGTTATATTGCGGTTTGGCGAGCTGAAAGGACGATGAGAGAAGAGAACCAGAGCCAAGGTCCTGATGGCTACTTTGATATGAGGACTCGGCTGACCTCTAGTGTCGTGTTAATGCACGGTATCGTGATGCTAACCTAGAGCTACGAGATTGTCTTTGAAGTGTGAGCCTTTGATTTAGTTAAGCGCCTTTGTTAAAAACCGTTAGCAACAATCTAGATGATGAGCTTCATCACTAACCTCGGCTCATCATCACCAAAGTAGTTGTCTTCTTGCTTGATGGTAACGAACCCCATCGATGCGTAAAGCGCACGAGCCGATGTGTTATTTGGGTCTACAGTGAGCAAAAGCCTAGCATCTCGAGGCAAATGCTCAACCGCCTGTTGCATCAGTTTCCGGCCAACTCCCATGCCACGATAATTCTGGTCTACAGCCAATGATAGGACCCAAAACTCATTCTGCTTGTCTGTGGTTGTCGTTAAGGCATAGCCAGCAATCTTTGAGTCTTGCTTAGCAACCAATAAACCTTTTCCCCAGCAATCAAAGGCCTGACGAAAGAAAAACAGCGGATAGGCGTGAGCGCCAAACAAAGCATGTTCAAGCTGGTAGATATCAGCCAGTTCTTGTTTTTCCGCACAAACAACATTCATAGATAGACCTCATTTAAACCGAACCTCAAGTTTAAACATGCAAACTCAAAGGTGCTATTAATAATATATCAACAGCCTAAAGGCTTACGAACTACCTTAACGAAGATGCCACTTAACTAACGCCTGAGGAGTAGATTAGGTTACTTATGTTTTACTGTCGAATAACCAACAAATTTGCGCCAGATAACGCAAGAAAAACCGAGCACGCTTTGTTGAAACGTTTTGCCATTTGTGGCTTAGAGAACCAGTTTCTGAGGTATAAGCCAAATGCCGCGTAGATCGATATCGCGAGCATTTCTAACACTAGAAAGGTGCTACCTAAAACAAAGAATTGAGTATTTACGTTCGCTGAAACATCGACAAATTGAGGAAGGAATGCAGTGAAAATGAGTATCGCTTTTGGATTGCCAGCAGCGAGTGCAAATTCTTGTTTAAACAGACCAAACCAATTCTTATTTTGTTCGATATCCACGACCGGACTGGCGTGTGAGCGCCATAGGTTGAACGCGATCCACAACAGATACATCGCGCCAAATAGTTTGATCAGGAAAAACAGCGTTTCAGAAGTATAAAGCACAACCGCTAAGCCAGATGCAGCCAAAGCAATCATGCCAGAAAAAGCGAGGATTCTTCCTAGGCCTGCGACAAAGGCGGCCTGAAATCCGTAACAACGGGCGTTGTTCATTGATAACAAATTGTTTGGGCCCGGAGTCATGTTGAGCGCAAAACAAGCGGGGATAAACAGCAGTAACTTCCAGATTTCCATTGGTGCTTCCTAATTGCCAAATGCCGTGATTATAAAATCCTTAAACAAGGTCTTATCGTTTATAACAGCATTTCATATCTTTTGTAACTGCATAAAAAATAAGCACCAAATCTATACAGTAAATTTTCAATCAGTTCTCAAAAAACTGTTCGTACTCGGGTGTCGCTAGATTTTCGGCGACACCAATCTCACCGACGAAATAGATAGCGCTCGCAATTGTATCTATCGTTGGGTTTGATTCTCGCTCTGGGAAGTCGCCAACAGCAGGAACAGATTTTGGCGCAGACACCGAACTACAAACAAGGCTATTACATACCCTGTTTTGATTTTCTAAGGAGATAGCTTCAGGAACGTCAAAGTGCTGAGTGAGTACGTCGTGGTTAGACAATTCAGACGAAGCGTACGATAAGGTTGAGAATAGAGCTGAGAGCACAATCCACTTGTTCATGTATCTTTCCATTGATGGCATTCATTGAATTTATAAACACTATCGAATCTCACACATTATGAACAGTGTTTTATTTTAATTTGCGTGAGACTGCTTACCCAGCATCAACTTGTCGAGCAGAGCTTGCGGGACAACGATCACTGAGTATTTAACAAAGGCCACCAGCGCGATTACACCAACAGCCGATCCAAGAATAAAGTCATGGACATCAACCAACACCAATCCCAGAAGTTGATCACTCGCTATCGCTACTAATGCGATGCTAACTGCGGTTACCCACTTGCTGTGTTCATAAGGTAATTGTTCCATCGCTTGGCTTACAACATACAGAAGCATGAGCCGCACAACATAAGTTGCACAAAGAACCGCGACAACACCCCACACGCCATAAATAGGCGTCACTGTGAAATAACCAATGGCCGCCAAGACCGCACATCCACCTTGAATCCACATTTGAGATTGACTCGAATCGCCACTGAAACAACCAAGGTTAAGATAATCACCTGCATTTTTGATAACGCTAATCGCAAGCAGCGCAACAACAATGGCCCCCGCGTAATGATAACTGCTCGGTAAAATGAGAGAAATAAATCCGGGTACCGTTAGAATCATCAACGAACCTAAAACAATGGCGAGGTTCACTCCGACTAACGCCCTATCGGCACACATCTTACTGCCACCCGGCTGTTGAAGCATCGCCACACGGTTTGGAAACCACCAAAGCGCGTAAGGCTGCAACAACAGACCAAGAATCAACGCGAACTTTCCGCTAACCGCATAAATCGCGAGTTCTTCGACACCGACGAAGCTTGCCATTACCCAGCGGTCGAGCCCCATGATCATATACATTGATGCACCGCCAACCAGAACGGGCAGTCCGAATTTTAAGATCTTCGCCGAGTATTTGAAGCAACCAAAAGATCCCATCTCTTGCCATTGATAACGCACTAAACAAACCATTAGCAACACACTGGATACCGCAGCTGAAATCAACACGCCATCTATACCGTATCCAGCCTCAAGCAAAACAAAAGTCATGATGGCTTGAACACCGGCTTTCAACACATTGAGCATGCAAAAACGTTTCGCCATCGCGTTCATACGCATCAGCGTTAGCGGGATAGAAATCGCCCCATCGAGCATGGTAGGAATAAGCAGAAGCAGTATCTGGTAAGGCTGGAATTCAACTGGCAACATTAAGATTAACAACGGCATACTGAGGGCAATCAAGGCGCCCCCAAGCACGCACACCAGCACGCTCAATGTGAAGCAGTTCGAGACGAGCTTTTGCTTTTCATCACCTTCGGCGACACCCACATAACGATACATGGCATCGACAATACCGAAGCTGAACAATATCGTCCCAATGTCTGCCAGCAAGACAATGGCTTCTAAGGAACCATACTCTGCCAACGTCATATTGTGCGTAATGTACGGGATCATCACCAATGAAATCCCTTTCATCATTAATATACCGATGGCGTAGTAAGCCGACTGCTTTAAAGAACCCATAGTCGTCACCTTTTCCTTATCAAGCTGGCTTTAGGAAACTTTTACAGTCTCCAATTAGGTGTCGCAATGTGCGTTTTTGAGGTGACATGACCAAAGAACGGAAACTGTAGGCAATAGCCTGTCTATTCTGTTGTAAACCTCGATAATAGTCAGCATAACCTTCCAGTATTCTCGCCTTTGCGATTTTGAAGCTAGAAGTGGGTAGATTCCATCGTTGACTGTCATTTTGGTAATGTTGAAGAATAGTCTCTATAGACTGCAAATTTCTCAATTTAAGACTTTCAGTTTGGGTAACAGAGCTCGCTCTCATCAAGTAGCCAACCTGCACCGAGTTCAACACACCGATCTGATGGTTTTCACTCATTCGAAGCCACAGTTCCCAATCTTCCCCATACTTGATGTCAGCATTGAAACTGTCTGTTTGAGAAAACACATCCGCTTTCACCATGACCGTTGATGTTCCAATCACGTTATTTTCTATGATGAACTCCAACGGGTTCTCGATATTGATGAACAGCTCATCTTGATCTTGAAACTGCGACCAGTAACTAAAGCAGTCGACTATTACTTGGTAATCTTCAGTAAGATGCTCGTAGTTAGTAAAGCTCATCGCGAGATCAGGGTAACGTTGATGAAATTCGAGTTGGCGCTCAATTTTTTCAGGAAACCAGAAATCGTCTGCGTCTAAAAAAGCGATGTATTCACCGGTCGCCTTTTCAATCCCTAGGTTTCTCGCTTGAGGCGCACCAACACCCAATGTGGACAACGTAATAATGCGTTCATCGTCTATAGAAGCAAGATACGTCGACGTTCCATCGTTACTGTTATCGTCAATGACAATCAGCTCAACATCTTGATGAGTCTGCTTTAGTACACTACCAATCGCTTTCGGCAGGTAATCCAAACAATTGTAGGTAGGAATAACAACACTTACTTTAGCCATAATGACGCCCTCAGATTTATACGTTATATGGCTGACGTTGCATGTTCTATGCCGAGAGTGTCTTACTACAAAATCACCTCTATATCAGTCACCTACGCGTCCATTCTCAAAATGACGACCAAACACAGATGTTCAAAAAAACTGCAACTCCAATTTGATTATCAATTTGAGAAAACGAGCCACCTCTTAAGGGGTAACCTTCGAAAAGCAATCAGAAAGCCCTCCAAAGCTACGATTCGATCTTGGTTCGTATCTTGCTTTATTGGTTATTACCTTGGCTTGATAGCTTTAGTCATATGGATTTGAGGAGTAAGGAATGAAGAAAGTAGCATTTGTGGCGCCAACCTACCCAGTACTCAGTGAGACCTTCATTCAAACAGAAGTCGACTCTGTGAAAGCGTGTGGGCACGATGTTTGTGTAATGACGTTCAAAATTGAAAACAGTGAAAAACAGTTCGACTACGACATTGTCGAAATAGGTAAAAATGTTCGGAAGGGTAAAGTCGCCAGCATTAACTGGATAGGTTTCATCAAGGCTGTCTCATTTATTTCTAAGCAAACCAGCATGCCGAAAAAGTCACTGTTCGCTTATGGGTTTAAATTAGCGCTGCAACTCGCGGAAAACGACGTCGAACACGTACATGCGCATTTCTGTCAGCACACCACAGCTCACGCCATCGTCGCGGCAAAGCTGCTGAATATCACCTGTTCGTTCGTTGCTCATGGTCATGATGTTTACGAGTTCGCTTATGACATTGAACATAAAATCTCATCGAGTGATTTTGTGGTTGCAGTGTGTAAAGACATGCTTGCTGACTTCAATACCATGGCGAAAGGAAACATTAAGCTCCTGCATTGCGGAGTTAATACCAAACAGTTCCAACTCAACCCAAAAACCGAAACGAAGCAACTTCGCTTTATTTTCCTTGGCCGATTAGTGGAGCAAAAAGGTATCCACCATCTTATTGATGCATTGGCGCCGATTGCCGAACCTCTCGACATTCATCTCGATATCATCGGTACTGGCGATTTAGAGCAACAATTAAAGTTACAGGTCAAAGAGCAAGGGCTCACTCGAAACGTGACCTTTCTTGGCGCTAAGCCTCATGAATGGGTGAAAGAGAAACTATCGAATTATGACAGCCTAATCGCGCCCTTCTGTTTTTCCGAAACCGGGAGTGTGGATACAGGACCACTGGTTTTAAAAGAAGCGATGGCCGTAGGAACGCCAGTTATTACCACCAACATCATGGGATGCAAAGAGATCGTCTCACAAGAGACAGGTTTTGTGGTTGGCGAAAAGAATGTGGAAGAATTAAGAGAAGCGATTGAGCGTTTCGCGCAACTAAGCAGCAACGATAAAGCATCGATGGGGTTAAAGGCACGTGAGAGAGTGAAAGACAGTTTTAATTCGATCAAACAAGCTCAGCAATTATCTCGTTGGATAGAGAACCCAGCTCAATAAGGATTAACTCAGGCAGTAAGCATCACAAGGACTGCTACGCCTCACAAGAACGACTAAGCACCATAAGAAAACGGAGCACCACAAAAACAAAAGAGCGCTACATCAATTTGAAATGTAACGCTCAACTTAGCACTGCCCAATGATCGCGACTTATGCTTTCAGTAGCTTTTCATTAAGAAGCCTAACTAGCCTGCTCGCAGTGCCAAAATAGACTCAATATCGTCGATGTCACGATATTGAGCGAGTTGTTGCTCTTTCGATGAAATAGCCACAATCGACATTCTATCGGCCAGTTCGTTACCTTCAATACCAACGTGACCGTTCACATGGTAGATGGTAATTTTTGAAGCCAGTTCTTGGTAGAGCGCATACGCAGGCTTAATAATATCGAGGTTTTTGATCTCACCGCCAGACTTGGTCCAGCCCTTTTTCTCCCAACCCGTTGCCCACTTAGTAATACAATCTATCGAGTACTTAGAGTCACAATAGATCGCTACAGACAGACCCGCGTTTAGCTTCTCTTTTGCGAGCAAAAACGCCTGTTTAAGGCCATGCAACTCAGCGGTATTATTGGTACCAACAGGTTGATACAAGCCATACCACAATTCGGTTAATTGGTTGTTTTGGTATACCGCTAACCCCGTCCCTGCTTCACCAGGGTTTGGTTCACACGCACCATCGGTAAAGATCTTGATATCAAAAGGCATATCTGTGATTTGCTGCTCCGAAAGAGGCGGCACCTTAGCTTTCGTCGCCTTACCCGCAGAGCTTGGCTTTGTCGCTGTAGAACCTGACGCAGACGACGTTTTACCACCAAAAGCAGACTCAGCCTCGCCTAGTGTTGGAAACGATTTATATCTCGCACCAGCAAAGCCATCGACTTGGGATTTACACTCATTCCACGTGGTAAAAATACCCGGTGTACGACCTTTCCAAACCACATAATATTTCTTAGCCAAACTAACTCCTTACCAGAACCTAAATACACAAACAGTGAATCAGTACATTAGATGCCACCACGCTATACGTTGCAAGGTCTATCACTCTAAAACAGGTCTAAAAAAGCTGCGTTCATAACTCACGATGCAATCAACTTCGTCTGCAAATTCAAACGCTTTAATGCACTCAGCATCGCTCAACGACTTAACCCGATATTCTTCGTAGGCAGCCAAACTTTCAAAGGTAAACAGCGCCATGGCAATATTGTTCGCCCCTTCCGACGGTAAGAAATAACCATTGTGTTGACCTCCGAATTTAGCGACCAGAGGAATCCACATTTTTGCGTATGCCTCAAACTCATTTACCTTTTTAGGATCAATCACATATCGAACATAACAAGTAATCATATTTATACAGCCCTTAAAGAATAGGAGAAACACAAAGCCTAAGTTGACGTTGAAGCTCAAGAAAAAAGGAAATCAACCGCGACAAGGTTATAGAACAAAAACACCGCCATGCTGACGCCGATCGTTAGCAACACATTGCCTGTTTCCCAAATCAACAGACCTGTGACCACCGCGCCTATTAAGTATGGGTTTTCAAGGCTTGGCCAAAATGTTTGTTCAGGAGCAAATACAATTGGCCCCCAAATCGCAGTCAGCACCGCTGGGCTTGAATAGCGCAATAGGCGCCTTGCGGTTTGATTGAGTCGAAGCGGGATTGCAGGCTCAAGAAACAAATACCGACTAAAGAAAACAATCGCAGTCATGAGGAATATCGTTAACCAAATCATCTCTATTTCCCCTCCACGATTGTCTTGTTACCGTTGTTTCGCTCTTGGAACGATTCGCTGATAAAGCCCGCTAACATTCCGGCAATCGCTGCAATCATTAGCCCGCCCTCAATATTGTTAACCGACATAGCAACTGAAGTGACCAATGAAACCACCACACATACGACGACAGGCACTGTTCTGATTAATGGAAAAACTAACGCAATAAAGGTTGCTGCGACCGCGAAGTCGAGCCCAATCTCGTTAAGTGATGGAATTTGGCTTCCCGCGACAATGCCAACAAAGCTCGCGATATTCCAAACAAGATAAAAACCGCCGCCTACACCCGCAGCATACCAGCGATTAAATTCATTCTGAGACTGCCCACTACAAATCGCGAACAGCTCATCGGTGAGCCAAAATCCGAGTAATAGACGCCAACGCGCAGGAAGATGGCTAATTTTGTCACGCATCGATACGCTATACAGAAAGTGTCTTGAGGTGATGAACAGTGTGGTCAACAACATAGTGCCTAAACCAATACCCGCTTTGAACATACCCGCAGCGACAAGTTGCGCTGAGCCAGCAAACAAAATAGCCGACATCGCTTGCGCTTGAAGTTGATTCAATCCGGCATCTATCGCATATGAACCGGCTAGAATTCCCCAAGGGATTACCGCAATACTCAAAGGCATTCCCGCTAAAACGCCTTTCCATAACTGTGTTCGTCTATCCATTGTTTCACTATCCATATCATTCTTTTCTCTCTTTACATTCGCTATTCAATGTAAGAAGAGTGGAGTCGGTTCGATTGTACAAACTTGCTCGATTTCGCGAACCAATTAAGGTGTCCGATTTAGAGCATTTTAATGTATTGCCCCGGCGTGTAGCCATTGGCCTTTTTGAAGTGTCGATGAAAATGGCTTTGGTCGTGAAAGCCAGACTCTTGCGCGGTGTCTGAAATGGTATGTCCTTGTTTCAATAACTTACGCGAAAGCCTTAACCGAGATTGGATTTGATACGCATGTGGCGGAAGACCAAACTCTTTTTGAAAAGAACGCACTAAGTGAAACGGACTCAATGCCGCTAACTTAGATAGTTCGTCTAGGGAAACATCGGCTTGTGGAAAATCATCTAAGAACTCTTTCACTAAGACAAGCTGGCGCTGAGTTTTCCCATCGAGTTGAGGGTTAAGCGGCGATTTTCCGTGTCGGCTAATCAGTTTAACCAACATTCCGTACATCAAGGTTTCTCTTAACAAGCGATTGTCAGATTCATCAATCGTGTTAAAGACTAATCTCAATTGATTGGCGAGTTCAGGATCTTCAACAACCGCTCTTGGGAAATAAGGCGCGCCGTAATTCGGTAGGTTAAGCTCTTGAGTGATCTTGGCAAGTTGCTCTGGGAGTGGATACATGGCTCGATACGCCCAACCGCCTTCAGTGGCAGAGTGACCGCTATGAACTTCGTCGGCATTGACCAGAATAATCGCATCTTGTGGTGCTATATGATGCCCGCCCGTTCGATAGAAACGCTGAGCGCCCTGCTCGATGACTCCCAGCGTATAGCCCTCGTGGCTGTGGCGCGAGAAGTTCTGCTTTTCGTATTCAGCATTAAGAATTTCAAGGCCGCCGAGCTCTTCGGTTATCTTATATTCGGCCTTCTCTTTAGAGCGTTTCTTGTTCTCCATAACAATTCCCAAGCCTGTTAATTATCGAGCGACTTATCAGTCTACTCTATAGGCTCTTTCAGCTTTTGTACAAAATTGCGCTTTTGTTTGTTAATACTGTTTTTATCGTTGGCTTAATAACTCTTTCTAACTGGGAGGAAAGTCTTGGTCTATAACTAGTTGGCGAGAAATTGACAAATTAGTGTGGCAATCATGGCAATACTCTCTTCAAATCATCGGCAATAGACCTGATACAACATGAAAAATACACTGATCCTTTTCTTTTTCCTGAGCCTAGCAGGGTGCACTCATAACCAATCCAAAGCACTGAGCATGAACTCCTCGTCAGTCAATACATATCCTCAATCGATGTCGGACCTGCAACTGTGCGACACCTTGTATTACGGGCGCTCAAGCAACCAGACACTCGCAGCAATTGGCAGTGAATTCAATCGAAGAGGGTTATCAAAAAGTTGGTGTGACACCGAAACTAATAAGCTTTATTTAACCAAGACAATCGATTGGGTTGCTGACCAAGTAGAAGACAAAGAAGATTCAGAGGAAGAAGCGTCGGCAGTGGTGTTGCCAGCGAATTAGAACGGGTTAGCAATGTTGTTTGCTTATTAGCCGAGCTACCTAGTCAGGACTAGCCGAACTTACTTTATTGTTCAGGCACATCATTGATATGTTGTGACACACGAACTAGCTTACTGGTTTTAAAACCCATGCTCTGCGCCCGTTCAATCAGCGAGTCTAAGTCTTGTTTGGTGAACTCTGCAGTGCGATACAAGATCTGTAAGGTATTTTTGGTAGGACCCACCAACAAAGCCTGAGTGTAATCTTCATTCAAGAAAATTACCTTTCTCTGCTTCTCATAAGGGCTATTCGCTTCGACTGAAAACCACGCTTCGGTTTGAGAGCCCTTAAATGTTGCGGCTTGTTCTTTGGTCTTCCACTCATTCTTTTTCGCGTTGTAGCCTCGAGTTGTCAGCTTAAGATTACCGTCAGATTCAAATAAAAAGCTAAACGACAAAGAACCGAGCTTTGATTGCAATGGATGCGGGATAAAACAAGCGGAATACCATGTACCAGCGAAGCGTTCGGCATCAAAGTCAGAGGCGGGGATTTTAGACGTAGGTTTACTGCCACGAAACGTAAACAACAGCTTAATCATTAGCATCGCTAATATTTTGTATGTCATGTCACTTACTCTTTATTCGATTGTTATTAGACCCACACCTTCGATCGCATAATCAGTCGACGAATTGGTCTGTTTTTACAAGCTTAGCCAACAAGGTCTGTAACTGCTTGGATTCGTCTTCACTCAACGCACTCTGAAACTGCTCGCTGATACTATCGACCATAGGCTCACAATATTCGGCAAGCTTCTTGCCCTCTTCCGTTAAAGAAAGAAGTTTTACCTTTTTGTTCGTTTCACTCTTGCTGGCCTCAATAAGGTTCAGCTTAATCGCGTTATCAACCAAACGCTTGGTCACAGAGCGATTTCGAAGCAAGTAATTGGTTAACTCTTGCTGAGTGATTTTGCCATGCTTATCTAACACTCGAAGCGCACCAAACATCTCTAGAGAAATGCCCGAAGTGGTGCCCATCTCAGCGGTGACTTGAGCTCGAAACTGTTTGTAAGCAAAGCCCATTAAGAACATAGGATTGCTGTCGAGTGCATCAATTCCGGTGATGGATAATGCTGGTTGATTTTCCATATATAATTCCTTGGCAGACCACTAATAATACCAACACGATGGACATTAACTCTGCACGAAAGTAGGTATCTTGCAAACCAAGATCGGTTGCTGAAACATAGAGTTGCAATGGTAGCATAGTTCCTAACATCGCTTCAGTATGCATACCTCGCACGCCACCACGACTGCCGCTGATCCAAATTGCTATCATGGTCACCAAGCTTGTTAGTCCAATGATATACACCCAATTATAGGAGTGTTGCCCCGCTAACAAGGTTACGAAGACCAACGCCAATGCACAACCACCAACGTGGGCTTGTAAACAGTTTTTCACCACCATTTGATAGTTCATGCGTTCACTTTGCGCAGCCGCAATAATCACAGGCATCATACAGAACGTCGCGGCAATCAAATCGACCATCATCAAAAATGCTAAACCAACTCCAAGCATGACCACATATATCACTCGCTGCTGGTACGTCACAGGAACACTTTGCATTGGCAGCGGCGACATCGCTTTGGGCGGCTTTAAGAACAGCATCACAAATCTCACCACAACCATGGTCGTCACCATGCTCACTGCTATATCGCGAACCCAGTCCGTCATCGGCATTGGGCCATGTTGTGCAAACACAATCACCAAAAACCAATTGAGCAATGGGATGTAGATTTTCCCAAGTTTGGCAGGCGTGTCGGCCCACCTTCTTGCTAAATCAAATACCCATAAACTGATCCCCCAAACCACTGCCGGGTGTGAGGCAAATAACTGATCGACAAGCAGAGCCACACAAGCGACACCCAAGATAGGGAGAAACGCTTTGAGCATACCTCTCACTGAGTAGTCGTTAATCTTGGTCGCCGCCATTACCGGATAAAGAGCGAGGTACGCCGCAACACCTAGCTGTAGCCAAAGTTGAGCCAACATACCCAAAGACACGATAGCGCTGATCCAAGCTACTTCAGACCAGTTAATCGGGCCTCGAACTTCGTTATTCATAATCTGCCTCTTAGGTCGTAAATCGTTATTTCGTCAGTGGGTAGTCAGTTAGTCGATGATTGAAGAGCACAGTTAAACTAGGTAACGAATGCGAGCTAGCACTTCCATCCATGCACTTCCGATCACATCCCAAAACGTCGCTTCAGGCACCACCATCACGCTCACTTTAGAGCCTGAGAACAATGAGTGATCAAGTGACGGCAACGTTACTTGTGTACGCACTTTTTGTTGGTCTCGAATCCAGCGATCATCATTCACGACTTTCGCGAGGCCGCTGTTGTCGCTGCTCGCATCATAGATAGCCAGTTCACGACCTTGAATATTTCCCTCAAACACCTCACCAGGCATTGCATCAAACACCAAACGAACGGTTGTTCCCGCAGTCAGATTTGCACTGCCCTTTTCGTTGAAGTCTGCGTTAATCCAAGCATGCTGGCGATCAACCAAAAACAAAACGGGGCTGCCAGCGCCAACATAGGTTCCTGAGTTAAGGTTGAGATTGCTGATTACGCCATCAACAGGCGCGACGATTGTCGTTTTGTCCAAATCCAATTGCGCCAGTTCAACGCGAGTTCGAGCAACAGCCAAAGCACCGTTGTCGCTGCTTTTCTCAAGCTCAGCTTTTATCTGCTCAATATCGGCTTGCGCAGCTTCGACGGCTTGCTGTCTTACAATCGTGTCCGATCGGCTATCGTCTAGCGTTTCTTGGCTAACAAGTTTTCTCGAAATCAATTGCTGGTTACGCTTCAATTTTCTCTCGGCATTCAGAGCTTCGTGTTGGCGCTGACGTAACGTCGCTTCCGCGCCATGCAAGTGCTGCTTGTTTGCTTCATAGCTTTGCTCTGCTTCAACCAAAGCCGCTTCAGCCTGAGTTAACGCCAATTCAAAACGAGTTGGATCTAAGCGAACTAGCAGTTCCCCTTTTTTTACATCCTGACCATTCTTAACAGCCAACTCCACCACTGGCGCCGACACTTCTGCAGCAATACGGCTGGTTGGAATGTGCAATTGAGCTTGAGTTGTGAACGGCGCAAGGTTGTCACTTGCCACCAAGAAAAGAGCAAACAAGGCACTGGTGCCAAGTGTTAGATAGAGCATCCATTGATACGCTTTATTAGCCATAATGTTTCACCTGCAACAAAATAATGCGCTCATTGTATTGATTTTTGTTTCAGATGCAACATAAATCAAAGGTGAGTATCTTAAAGATCTTGCGAGAAGTACAGCAAGCTACTGTTTATGAAAGATATAAATAGAAATTTAGATAAGAAAAAGTCGTGTAGTTAGTTTGGGAAGCAAGAGTTCCAGAAGTTATCTAATGCCTTTGCTCACAATGATATGCATTAACATTGATATTCTTTAACATTTGATTAACCAACTTATCCATTAAAACTATAAGGAAATAAAAATGAAGTGGATATTTGTTGTATTCGTCAGTGTTTTCTCAGTATTTACTTACGCAAAAGATTGGAAGCAAATCCGATTTACGGTGGAAGGAGCATACCCACCATTCAGCTGGACAACGCAAGATGGTGAATTAGAGGGGTTTGAAGTCGATTTAGCCAACGCCTTGTGTGTCGAATTAGAAGTAAAATGTATCATCTCAAAAACTGACTGGGACGGGATTATCCCTTCGCTTTTAAGCCGTAAAAACGATGCAATTATAGCGGCTATGACAATTACCGAAGAACGTGAAAAGAAAGTTAACTTCACGATGCCTTACGCTAAAGTTCCCACTCGTTTTGTCATGGAAAAAGGGCGTGAAATCAATATGGATGACGGCAGCTTAAATGAACTAACAATTGGAGTTCAGCGCGCTACCATTGGTGACAAATACCTTTCCGAGATCTACCCAAATGTAGATATCAAGCGTTATGGATCATTCGACGAAGCCTTTACCGATTTACTCAACGGGCGCCTAGATAGCGTGTTTGGTGGTTCTATGGGACTCAATACGGGCTTTCTTGAAACGGAGCAAGGTAAGGACTACCACTTTACGGGTCCTAAATTTACAGAAGAAAAATGGTTCGGGCGTGGTATTGGTGTCGCGGTACGAAAACAAGATAATGAACTCAAAGATCTTATTGATGACGGTATCCAGCGCTTGATCGACAATGGTCAGCATCAAAAAATCGCAAGTAAGTATTTTTCATACAGCATTTACGAATAGTTTGGTATGCAGTGTGGACTAAACTAATTGCGAACTGTGTTCACTTTAGAAAGCATCAGATAGCAAAAAGCCGCTCATAAAGAGCGGCTTTTTTAAGTGATGCTTGCAGGAAGTTAGAAATTTATAGCACACTGGATACCAATCCAATTAAGCCTTTGATTTTATTTAATTTTAAATAGGTATCAGATTAGTACATATGGCTATCACTATACTACCGTTGAAATCGGTTAACCGTTGTGCGGTAACTGCTCGCTTTAACTGGTTTCAAACCCTGCTTAACTCTCGATCGATTGAGATCATCCACAAGCTTCAAGAAATCATTATGCGCTTGCGTATAGTTCACTCTGATTTGTTTTAATGAGTGGTCCCTAACAACCTTCAATAAAAGCCTCTCAACCTCATCATCCAAATATTGTGTTCGATTACCCTTACGCGCGTGAGCAGGTTTCAAGGCTTTCTTTTGCCAACCTGATTTCACGTACACACTGACCCACTCTGCTAGCGTTCGCCAGCTTGGTGGATTTGCATCCTCAATAGTTTCAGAAAATGTAGCAAGCCACGGAACCAGTCGCTTTTCGGTATACGCCGGAACATCAGAGTCCAATACTCCCCTTACGTACGCATAGCGCCTTTCCATTGTTTTTTCGTATTCTAACTCTCGGCTCGCTTTCTGGGACTTAGCCTTTTTGCCTACAGGGTTAACAAATACCGTTTCAGGGAGAGCATCTTTAATGACAGCAACCAACAGGCCTTTTTGTATATGGGATTCTAATTGGCGTGTTGCAAAGGAAAAGTGCCCACCATGCTCGATGTCTTTGATGGTAATTTCAGTTCGGCTCACATCACTTACCTGATAATGAGAACACTTGCCGCCTCGATAGCGCTTCACAAGAATAAGATTAGGGTCGCTAAAGTTCATTGTTCATCCCGTTATAAGGCTACAAAAATAAACAACCAGATGGTCACTTTCTGAAACGCTGCAACGTAGTTTCATAACTGCTCGGAGTAAGCATCGGTAGCCCTTCGTTGCATCGACGCTCATTCAGCCGTTCCATTCGCTCAATAAAATCTCGATGTGCTTTGCCTATATTAACTCTCACTGAAGACCTAGCATGCTCAACGATAACCTGAGATAGTAATTGATCTACTTCAGGGGGCAGTCGATTGGAGTGATTACCTTTATTATGATGACGTGAGAGCAGCGACGCTTTTTTCCATCCCGATTCATTAAACGCTTTAAGCCATCGGGTGAGTGTTTTATATGATGGTGGGGATTCATCTTCGATTTCTGCTGCTACCTTGCTAATCCAAGGTGTTAACCGATTTGCTGACAATGCAGGAAGATCCGAATCCAGTACTTTGTGCACATAGAAATATCGACGCTCTACCTCCATTTCATTCGCTGCTTTCTTGCCAACGGCTACAGGTTTTGTTTTCTTTTTAACAGCATTGATGAATAAAACGTCAGGAACATTATTTTTGACCGTTGCGATAAGAAGGCCGCTGTTAATGTGGCTTTCTAACTGCGCTCGTTTAAAGCAAAAGCATTCGCCATGTTCTATATCCTGTAATGACACGCATTCGGTATCAAATGAATTCACTTGAAAATAGGATTTCTTTCCGCCACGAAAACGCTTAACAAGAATAAGCTCAGGATCTCGAAAATTCATGACGTCTCCTCTTTTCTAAACGAGTAGCTTCCACATCATGCGGCTGCAAGCCTTCATTTAAGGTATACCCTAATTCAACAAACTCATCGCTTCTCAATAATGTTCATTTAGAGTGGATAAACACTTTAAATGACACTATGTTCAATAAGTCTAGATGCTAAATGAGCAAATTCAATGAGCAAGGTCGGCTACGCACGAGTTTCCACTACAGAGCAATCATTAGATCTCCAGATTCAGAAACTCACGGAAGCAGGTTGTATCAAAATCTTCTCTGATACTTCGACGGGGTCAAACATCAAACGTCAAGGTTTGGTGGATCTAATGGAATACCTAAGAGCCGGAGACACTCTCGTCATTACAAGAATCGATCGCATCGCCAGGTCTGTTCTAGATTTGCAGCAGATGGTCAAAACCTTTAACGAGCAGCAAATCCTACTGACCGCTTTAGAACAACCTATCTCAACAGATTCAGCATCCGGCAAAGCGTTTCTCGATATGTTGGCCGTCTTTGCCGAGTTTGAATTAAACATTCGCAGTGAACGTCAACTTGAAGGGATCGCGGCAGCAAAAGCCGCTGGAAAATACAAAGGTAGGAAACCACTCTCGAACGCAATAAAGCAACAAGTCATCAGTATGCATTCTGAGCATCAAAAAATTACACAGATCTCTAGTATGCTAGGCATTTCAAGAAACAGCGTATACAAGATACTTAACGACAACCGCAGCGATTCTTGAATGGTATGAATACTCTTTTAGCTATTGCGCTGGCAGCAACTCAACAACATTGCATTCTAAGGCTTGTGCCAAGCCATAGACTTTTTCGAGTGTAATATTCACTTCACCACGTTCAATGCGGCCAACGTAACTTCTATCTATATCAGCAATGAGCGCGAGTTTATCTTGAGAGATGCCTTTTTCTTTACGTACCTCACGTAATTTCGAGCCAAATTTAACCGCTAAGTCTTTCATTTTTAATCCAAGCTAAAATGAAAACTATCCTTACTTGCGGCATATAAAGCCACGGACTATAATCCGCATTTAAAATCCCACTCGAAATTTCGGTAAACAAAATGTCCAGTAAACCAATTCACCTAATTCCGTTTCTCTATCAAATTCTCATTGAGGATCAACTTGATGATTTTTCTGTATTAGAACTTAGGGATCGGTACCTGGCTCTCGCTGGTTCTACGTTAGATAAAGCTGCAGCAAGACGACTGGTGTACCGACATATCCTACGCCTAGAAAATAAACAGCTACTGTGTAAAGTAAGCGTTAAAGGCACCAAAAAAGTGACGTATCAAAAGACTGAGCTGTTTTCAAAAACAACCTGGGAACTCTCGAAAAACAACAGCACTATCAAAGTCAGCGAAAACCATAACAGCTCTTATGAAAGCAAATCAAATTCGCCTAAAACGGTTCTTCAAGAAAGATTAGAGCAATGTGAAAGTGACTTTTTAGCCTGCTTACATGAGTTTGAAACCTATCAAGGTCTTAGTTCTGAGTTCCCTCATTTAAAAGAAGGCTTACATGATGTAAGGAGCAAGACCAAGATTCAAAGTTCGAAATTGGTTGGTCAGATAAGAGCAATTAAAATGGCATTAGCACTATCATGATAGCTTTGCGCCAGTGGCAATCAGAGTGCGTCGAACTGGCCCTGCATCACTATCAGAAAGGTCAGTCTCACTTCCTCTGTCTTGCAACGCCTGGGGCTGGAAAGTCAGTCATGGCGGCAGAAGTTGCCTCTCGGCTACTTGAACAAAAAGCTATCGACTTTGTCCTTTGCTTTTCACCTTCAACCGCCATATCGCAGGGATTAGCCTATACCTTTAAGAATCACCTGAACTGTCGTTTTGATGGCGCGATTGGAGCGTTAGGTGCCTCGTATACCTATCAAGGTTTGCAGTACTTTGATGACTACTTTTGGTCTTTGCTACAAACTCACCGAGTCCTGGTTGTCCTTGATGAAATTCATCATTGCGCGGGGCTCAACATGACAGAGGCAAACGCATGGGGTGAAAAAGTTATTCAACACATACAATCCCACGCTCGATACACACTTTCATTAACTGGTACGCCATGGCGTTCTGATAAAGCACCGGTAAGCCTATCAAGCTACAACATCAACACGGCTGAAATTGAATGTAACTACGTCTATGGGTTGAGCCAAGCGGTTAAAGATAAAGTATGTCGCTTACCCAGTATTGTCTTAGTCGACAACGAAATGATCACTGCAAAATCTAACGATTCAGAAACTCGCCACTTCTCATCCATCCGTGAATATCTGGATGAACCTTTTGGCTACTATCAAAGTATCATCACCGACGATACCTGCATAAGATACCTGATAAAATTAGGCTTAAAGAAGCTAGATGCGATTCAGGAAAAGAAACCAAACGCCGCAGGGTTAGTGGTAGCGGCATCTGTTGAGCACGCGATAAGAATACACTCAATGCTTTCCGAAGAGTTTAATAAAAAGGCGGTTCTTGTCACTTACAAGCATGACGCCCCTTCAGGGATCATCGATGACTTCAGAAGCAGCGATTCCGATTGGATAGTGAGTGTGGGAATGATTAGCGAAGGGACAGATATCCCTAGGCTTCAAGTGTGCTGCCACCTTAGCAAGGTTAAAACAGAGCTTTACTTCAGGCAAATCTTGGGGCGTATTCTCAGGATAAACAAAGGGATAAACCAAGAAGCGTGGTTATATACTTTTGCCGAACCCAACCTAGTGACTTATGCCAACCGAGTCGCAGAGGAGATCCCTTTGAACGATGTAGTATTTCAAGAACACATGCCCCATAACAACGCTGCATTTTCAGAAATTCATAACACGCGGATACCAAACTACTCAAGCATAAAAAGTTCAGGCACCCAGATTTCATGGGGCGAAACACAACTAACTAAAACTGAACAAAAAGCAGCCACCTTATCTAACCACAACTCTGAAGAACAGTGCCACTACTTCGACGTAGTGGGTGATTTTAGACAACAAATTGTTGATGTGTTCCGTTTTCAAAACCCATGAATCGCTTAGTAATTAAGATACGACAGAATCCCTTGGTGATCACACCACGTAGCGGCGTCGTTCAACTCATTTATGGACAAAAGTTTGTCAACGGTTTTGCTAAATTAGCAAATTACGGATTAGTCTACGTACTGCAAATTGCTTTTCTAGCTCTATGCGTTTATAGTCTTCACCAGTTTGAGGGAGTAGCTATTTTGCTTTGCTAGCATTGCAAAAGGTTGTGTCAACATATTTGACCAGACGTCATGGTGCAACCAGTAGTTTTTAGTACCTACCCAGCGAGACTCGAACAACTTACACACTTTATGCGAGGGCTAAGTGTGGGGTTGTTCGTGTTTGTTATAGGCCCTCTGAATACTTATTCTATGACTGTTTTTTTACTCCCATCGTTAGCGTTATCAATCGGCTTAGTTTTAGTGGCATTCAGTGCAGATCGGCTTATTTCTGCATCTGCAACCTATGCCAAGCATTGCAACATATCATTGATTTTTATAGGTATGACTGTTGTTGCGTTTGGAACATCGGCCCCCGAATTACTCGTATCCGCCGTTGCTGCTTTAAATAATGCAGGAGAGTTGGCTGTAGGCAATGGTATTGGTTCTAATATTATTAATATTGGTCTTGTGCTTTCCATTGCTGTGTTAATGGCTCCCATCCAAGCTAACAAGCGCTTTATCAAAAAAGAGTTTCCGATATTGGCAGGATCAATGCTGATCTGTAGCGCACTGATGTCCACAGGAAAGCTAAATATTACAGACGGTCTATTATTGGTGATTTTTCTAGCCGTATACTGTTTCTATTTAGCTAAGTCCGTAAGACAAGGTGAGGTTTCTGAAGATGATCTCGAGTTCTTGCCATTAACTAAAAAACGAGCCGGGTGGGAAAGTTTAGTGATGTTGTTACTGCTGTTAACCTCATCGCGGTTAATGGTCTGGGGAGCGGTTAACTTGGCTCAACTAGCTGGTTTGAGCGAGCTTACCATTGGATTGACTATAATTGCATTTGGGACAAGCTTACCCGAACTGGCGGCTGCGATTGCTGGAGTGCGCAGAGGAATGTACGACATTGTATTTGCCACTGTAATAGGCTCGAATATTTTCAATTTATTGGGAGTAATCGCTATACCTTCGATAGTAGGTCAAGAGTTGATCATTCCAGAGCAAGTCGTAAGCCGAGATATTCCTTACATGATTATTTTAACAGGGGTATTAGGTGTAATGCTTGCTGTTCCCTTGCTTAAATCACAATCATCGAGTAACAAACAAGCCACTTACACTCTTCATCGTTGGGGAGGTACTTTGCCATTAATGATATTTATAGCTTACCTAACAAAAGTAGCTAATTCGGCATTTTAGGACCTCGAAGAACATAGTTTCGAATTCTGTTAACTAACATCCGAAAGACAACATTCACCTTTATATCCTCCCCAACAGTTAATGCTGTTGGGAGATAATCTTACTATTTCTGCCAACATGTTTAGGTTCAATACCCAGAGTGTTTATCCGTTTCTAACATTAGAAAATTTTGGATAATCTCAGCAGACTCGCTTAACGAAGAGCAATTACTCTAAGTGAGAATGGGGCAAAACCTTGTTAGGTGATCCGGTAACCGTTAACTCAACTCACTTCCGGGCAAAGCGTCGTCCACAGCCCTACTTCCCCCACACTTAGATTAATTTAAGCACCCCATTCACATAACCTCGCTGGTAAACCTCTATGCCATTTTCATCTTTAACTTGCCCCGTCGGCATCACAACCCATCTTTTTTCATCCATAAACTCGTCAGAAATGGCAAACCGCAGAGCCTCCACTTCTATTGGTGTCAGCTGATTTGAAGTAGCCGCCACCTGAGGCTGAGATTTAGTAGTCCGGTCTATGACAATATCGGCATTCGCTTTTAATACGTTAAGCTGGTCTCTGTATTTGTTCCTCTCCGCAATTAACGAACCGACAACCGCTCGAATGACTGGATCATCGATAGACTCCAGTATGCGTTGGTCATTATTGTTGAGAAGCTGCTTTTGACGCACCGAGAGTGGCTTCTTACGAGTCGTTCCCGAATAGGCTGCCCACGCATCAATCAATTGCTGAAAATGCTTTCCTGTTCGATTACGAATGGTTTGTGTCGAAGGTCCACCTTGTTCTTGAGATAACTTTCCAATCGTGACAATAGAGAAGTCCAATGACTTCATCTGGCTTTGTTGTTCTAGAATTTGGTGCAATGTTCTTAGCGCTGTCGTTGTGCGGGCTGTTGCTCTTGAGCAAAGCTCTTCTAATACGATATGTGGATCAACGGGGCTAGCCATTTTTAGTCACTCCAACTTTGTTTTTCGATAAATCGGCAAGACGTAAAATATTAATTCCGGTTTGAGATTCAATAGCTTTAACCCCAATCTCCAACAAACCCGCGTCTTGTAAATACGTTTCCGTATCAAGATACGATGCGATGAGACCCATCGCTTTGGTTTTATCAAGTTCTCCTGTCGCTTTGAGCATGGCATTAATCATTGCATTGCCCGCTAACAGTTGCGTTTCATCATCAAGTTGCATCAAAAATGGCATGTAACCCGATTGCATTAGCATTGAATTCAACTTGTTTGAACGATGAGTGATCGCGGGTGTTTTTCTTAAATCATCCCGCAGATCGGCGTAAACTTCTGCGTCATCACACAGTTGTATCAATTGCCTAAATTCAGAGTCTGTATCTAGAAAGCTAAAGAAGGGAGAGATCTCGGCATGTGAGCCCATTGCGACGACTTTATCCGCTGTATCTTCTGGCAGGCGCTGCTCTTCGATATTAATGAGCTTACGAATGATCTGAAAACACGCGACTAAGTCTTTACAGTATTCATCCGCACCAATTTTTTGCTTTTCAATGCGTCGATCTATTTGATGCAAATACTCGTATTTTTTGAAAGGCTCATTATTCACCTCACAAAAGTACTCTTCATCCAACAACTCAGCTTGCTCAGCTTCTAATTCTGCTGCGATTTTGGCTGATTCAGAGGCGTGATAGCTAAGGTTGTTAAAGTGAGCGGTTAATGAATGGATGTATTTGATGTCGGTGATAAACCAGCGACAACGGACGCAATTTTCAATTCCATGAGGAACAGGGCCATACAAGTCCGCTTGATTACGATTCGCTTTTTTTAGTTTTTCACCACCATTCCAGCAACCTGCAATTGAAGTGTTTTCCACAAGGGGCGTGGTATTCCCTCCTGCTAAACAAATACCTATCGCTTTTTCCTGCCATCCTGCGGGGTTCCTCACCCTTAGTACCGTGCGCAGCGACTCAATATCTGTATAAGCGGATTTTAAGCCGATCTGCTCTATCGATTTATTGACCAAAAATGAATGCAAGCTTGCGTCGTTTTGTTCTTCAATTTTGCTTTCTGCCACCTGCATTTTTTTCGCCATCATCACAGGCGAGATCTTAGTGTAATGCATCGTCATGATGAGCCTACTGTGACCCACCAGTAATTTGGATAATACCGGCGCGGGGATTTCCCCTTCGATGGTGTAGCAAGTGATAAGCGAGACACGTAATGAATGCAGTGGGAAGAACGTCTTACGATGATTGGTAGGGTCAATAAAATTAACTTTACTACCGTCCGTTAATTTATGGTCATCTTCATGAACATCCTGTTCGAGTTGCGCCATTAAATTAACCCAAAGTGTATTCAAATACCCTTGGGTTATCGGCAATTTCTTTTCACTATTTATGGTGGCGGCGGCATTGCGGAACAAAAAACAAATGTTGCCAATTTCATTGCGCTGAATATCAGTTTTTGTGCTTCCAAAATGTTTGTAATCAAGCTGATGAATAGAGGTTGCTTCCGTAATAGGGTTGTATTTCTGTTGCCAGTTGCGCAGTTTTTCTAGCCAATATAAGACCTCTTCATGCTGCCAAGGGATCACATAGCCTCGCGTGATTTCATCCTTATTCTTATCAGCGGTCTTATTAGTATTAATGTAAAGACCTGTCATCACATCGCCAATGTCTGGTGTGATGATTCGGTGAAATACACCTTTTTGCCAAGGGTGCTTTTCACTGCCTTCAACAAAATCATTCATTTCGTTAGCAACCCAACTTCCACTTTCGTAGCGCCACGTATCGGCTTCACCAGAATCAAGCATACGAACCTGAAAAGTACGTAATGGAAGTTGCAATTTTAGGTACAGTGCCATTGCGCGAACGGGGGACCAAATCACATAAAAATGCTCACCTTTCTTAAACGGTTTTAGCACTCCATCAATTCTAATACTGCGAGGCTTATCTACTTTGATTTTCCGCCATACAAAATCAGGGTCATCTTTATCAATGACAGAGCCGTCAACAATAAACCAGTCTCTTTGATGCCGGCCATTCAATATAAATGCGTCACTTTGCTCAATCGCCCATTTCCAGTCTGAAAAGTTTCCCCTTTCAATCGGACAAAGAGTTTTTCGCAACCGTTTAATGTAGGTATAAGGTAAAGCGTTGTAGACCGTTTCTTGATTTTTAACTGGATTAGACCCTTTTTGAAAAGGGTTCTTAAACATGGCAACCAACTCACCATCATCATCCGGTTGAGAATAATAGGTGGTTATCACCCAATCGATAAACGAGCACACCTCATTGTTTTGTCGAACCCTGTAGCCTTCCGACAATTCGAATTGACCGAGAAACTGATCATAATCTTGCGGACCCATTTCGAAAAACTCGACGGGATCAATAATAAATTTCGGAACTAAGTATTCATCCAAAAACCGGTCCAATGCATTCTTCTTATGATCAATGCCATACTTCTTTTGATGCAACCACGTCGCCGCAACCTCTCGCCACGTATCCCAACCCGAACCATTCTTTTCGGTGAACCAATTAAATTCATAGTCTATTGATTTCATTTAGTTCGTTTCCCAAATTTTGGCGCTTTACCTGAAAACAAACCGTCGGGATCAATATCTTCGAACCCAGATTCCATAATGGTTTCCCAACTCAGTTCAACATCTTGCTTGAAGTTCGCATACTGCTGACCATCAAGCTTCTGCGTGGCACGCTCGCAAGCAAGTGTGACATCACGGACGCCTGGTTGGGTGTAGATCGACTGAGATAATAGAGAAGAGTGATGCAGTGCTTTCTTAATGAATCGCACATCTACCCCTGCATTAGACATGCGTCTTCCATAGGCATGGCGATGTCCATGAGGTGAACGACCTTCTGGCTTCGATGCAAGTTGACCTATTCTGCCCATACCCGCCGCATAGCTTTGATTGAAAGCATTTAGCGTTAATGCGTTACCTAGTTGCCGTCTAGAAAAAGAAACAAAAGCGTAAGGGTGATTGCGCTGAATAGGGAGCAAAGCAAATAAATATTGCTGCCATAAATAAGCAAACACTTCCCCGTAATAAGAGGGAAACCAATGAAGTTGAATATAGTTATCATCGTGATCGACCACTTTGGTTTTCCAACCAACTCTGGCGGTACCCGTGAGTTTATTGCGTGGTGTTAGGTGATACTTTTCAGCAAGGTAAGCCGAACGCGTACTTTGTCGTTTTCTACCGACCCAATGATTCGGTGCCTTGCCATCTTCAGGATGATATAAACGAACGGTAACACTATCAGAGTTCATTGGATCAAGAAACACATCATCAACCCACAAATGCAGAGCATCACTCTCTCTAACCCCAGCCCCGTGCATCAACAGCAAAATCAGCTGATCGCGAATGGCAATTCTGGAGTCTCTCGCACTGCCGACACCGTCGATAAAAAAAGATTTAAATAGCTGTTCTGGAAATGAAATCGCGTCTCCGTCCACTTTAATTACGTCTTTCTTCCCACGAACTTTCCTGACCTTTTTCAATAATTCGGGAAGTGCATTTTTTTTTATATGGCCAAGAAAATTGTACTGATTTCTCTTGTGCCACGCGGCGTAATTGAGTCGCTCTTGGTGGGTGGTTGCTTCTTCAAAGTCGTTAAGACTGCTTGTATTTTTATGGATAGAGAGCCAATCCGTTAATCCATTCAATGCAGATAAAAGCTGATTAACGTTGGAGACGGATCGAGGTAACCAAAACAAACCTGATGAATCAAACCCTACTTTGTCGATGGTCCCCGATGATAGCCGTTGTACAAAAGATTGAAATAGAAGGTTCGGTTCTGAGAATAACCCACGATTGACCTCCATGTATTCCAGTAATAACTGGCATGCAAACACAACTCGGTTCATCCAAGGAAGGCTTTTTATATGAGATTGGCTAATAACGTAATCAAGCAAAGGTTCAAATACGCCCTGTTCAGTAATAAGAACAGGAATATTGAGCATTAACCCTGAGTGATCAATCTTGATTTGAGCTTGAACTTTAACGATCGCAGTCATTCAACACCATATCAAACTAAGTTGGTATTAGTAGGTATAGTATATTTTTTGCTATTGATCTAACGACAAAAGCCAGAGTTAGGAATTTCCTAGCTCTGGCTCTGGATCAAACAAACACATGTCCAACAGCCCATAAATAAATCAATAACTTATTGTGTAAGAAAACCAGATGATGTCAAATACTAGCACCAAAAGGTGTCACATTTGGGTGAAAGGCAATATTGATCTCTTCAGCATGTAAGAAAGTTACACTACATTCTCGTATTGTTAAAAGGCTAACGACAGAATCGCTTAGTGATCACATAGAGTTTGATCGATCTCTAGCAAGCTTTTGGACAATTCCGTTTTAGCGAAATTGCTAATTCAGCAACACATGGATCATTAAAAGTATGGCAACGTCACTTAACTAACCCACTCAATCTTTATTAATGGAGCAGGCCAGTTCATCTTATGCGGGATGCACATTAGTTCAAATCAGTTAGCTCAAACTCACTAAATTCAGCAAAGTTGGGCACAGTGATTCTGCCGCTAAAGGTGTAAAGCATAACGCCTTGCTCGTGCCCTGATAGTGCGGCAGTGCTTATAATTGACTGCCATGTGTCGTTATCTTGCGTTCGATAATAAGCGCGAACTTTAGTGTCGCTTCTTTCAAGCTTTACCGATACTGTCGACTCACCGAATAATAAGCGATGTTTAATATCAGGCTGACCATTTTGTTCTACAACAAACACCAGCGATCGCGCACCCATAAACATCTCTTTACTGATTTTTATATAGTTATCATTGTCCCAGTAAATCCCTAGTCCAGCCTGCTCGAAACTGAGGTTCGGATCTAGATTAATCGTCACCTCCGCGCTGTATTCTGGCTTGTCTACCGGATAAATAAAGATGTTTTTTACATCATTAGCGCCAGCACCAAAGATATTGCCCTCTTGAACTTGCATTGTAAGCACTTCATTTTTAAACGACCAGTGCTCTGGGTTTTCATTTTGAATCGTCCAATTATCTAGATTGTTTATCATTGCGCTGTTCCTTACTATTAGATCATACGTTGGCGGAGTTGATAGAAAATATCGTCAAGATTGCCAAGATTTTGCAGCTTAATTCGGTCTAGTTCTTTTTGTACGCTGTCATACATAAGCTGATTTCGCATATCACTCAGTGTGGCGTAATAGTGCATGCGGCGACCTAAAACAAAGTTATTCTGGTCGTTTTCACTCATCATCATAAAGTGCTCAATGGTGCGCAAAAATGTCTCTTTATCTTGTGGTAATTGTCCATTAAGTTCCGTCAATACATTGATGCCATGGAAGTTGCCATAATTACCCGTTATGCCGTCTAGCTTGCTGATAAGCTGATATTGTTCTTCAAGCATCTCTCGCTCTGTTAGTGGTGTAAATTGGCCGTTTTGTACTAACTCATCCAATTCAGTTCCCGATTTAACCGCCAGCGAGAGTATGCGAATTTCGTCTGGGTTGATTTGATTCAGTAGCTCGGCCGTTGCTGCGATATGTTGCTCTGACAGTTCTTTTCCACCTAAGCCAAGGATAATGAAGGTCATCATTTTCATACCCGCTTGCTTGGCATATTCGGCTGACTTCAAGATTGATTTCGGGGTGATCCCCTTTTTCATCAGTTTTAGAACCTCGATAGATCCCGACTCCATACCGCAGTAAAGCATGTTTAGCCCAGCATCGCAGATTGCTTTCATCTCCGCTGGCGATTTTTTAGTCATGGTCTGCGCCCGGCCATACGAGCTGATCTGTTTAAGCTCCGGAAAAGCCTCTTTCAGTGTATTGAGCACGTCAAGTAAGTCTTGGGTTTCCATGGCGAATGAGTCGCCATCTTGCAAAAAACAGCTATCAAAGGTTCTGTTTTTATAAAACGCCCTCGCCGCCCAGATATCACGCTTAATATCTTCAACCGGACGAATAGAGAACTCCATGCCTTCAAAAAGGGTGCAGAACTTACATTTATTCCACGGGCACCCTTGTGTGGTTCTGATAAGCAAACTGTCTGCTTCTGATGGTGGGCGTATTGGGCCCTGTTGAAAATGTATCTGTGACATGGCTATTTATCCAATGAATTGAAATTGATTTGGCCATCCTACGGCAAATTTTACACGGTAAAAACGCGGTATTATTTGAATTATTATCAAAAACAAATAGATAAACACCGTGCACATCACCACACAACGCGATCTAATTCCCTCATTATGGTCAGACTTAAAAATCAATTCTCAAACTAAATTTGATAATAAATCAATTTCTAGACTGTTTTTACTTTGCAATAATCACCGTAATATACACCCAAACCAACAGCGCAGCACACCATCAGCTGCTTCAACTCCATACAAAGGAACACACTATGACTAAGCTAACTATCGTTGCAAACATCGTGGCCAATGAAGACAAAATCGAACTGGTAAAAGCAGAGCTGTTGAAATTAATCGACGTCACTCGTGCCGAAGACGGTTGCATCAACTATGACCTCCACCAAGACAACGAAAAACCAGCACACTTCACTTTCTACGAAAACTGGGTATCACGTGAACTTTGGCAAGCACATATGGGTAATCAACACCTTGCCGATTATATGGCAGCAGCTGAAGGCTGTGTGGCTAGCTTCGTTGTAAACGAAATGACCCAAATCGCTTAAGCCAACTTTGTATACCCCCTTATTTGAGTCAATGGCTTTAAAAGTTTTTTGCTCAAATACACTTGTTTTCATCTACGTATTTTCTTGGTTTACATATCATGATCACAGACCTTTGGTTTTATGTTGCAGCGATACCTGCCGTTTTTTTCTATGGCATGGGCAAGGGAGGGGTCGGCGGTATTTTGGGGATGCTATCGGTACCTTTGATGGCGATGAGCGTGTCGCCAGTTCAAGCCGCTGCGATTTTATTACCATTATTGTTTGGTATGGATTTAATGGCGCTGTTTTACCACCGCAAGAACTGCAATTACGTCGAGCTAAAAAGTATGATGCCCTTCGCTATTTTGGGGGTGATGAGTGCTGCTTATTTTATGGGTAGTCTGTCAACATCTGTAGTTGAACTTATCATTGGGGGGCTGGCTTTGGTCTTTTTAACACAAAAGTTTCTGCTAAAGCAGGTTCAATTTAGCCACCCGATAAAGGGCTATGCCTTAAGTATGTTGTCTGGGTTTTCCAGTACAATTGCCCATGCCGGTGGTCCGCCTGCAAGCATGCATCTACTGCCAAAAAATCTGCCGAAAGAACAATTAATCGGCACCAGCGTAGTATTTTTCACGGTGCTTAATTTTATTAAGTTGATCCCATACAGCTATATGGGGCTGCTCGATATGCAAAACTTGATGACCTCGTTAGTTTTGGTGCCGATTGCGTTTTTAGGGGTTAGAGCCGGTGTGTGGATGGTGAATATCATCTCTCAAGAGTTGATTTACAAGATAAGTTATAGCGTTCTGTTTCTTACGGGAACAAAGATGCTCTATTCCGGCCTCACGGCACTTTAAATGCGATTTTAAAACCTCTTTTTCTTTTATCATAAGGTCACGTTATGTCTAACATTATCAATCTCGGGATTACCGATTTATCTTTTCATCGCGTTACTGCATCGATAGTTAGCCATGTCTTAACTGATATGGGTTTTCAGGTGGAACGTGTCTACGCACCACATCAAGAAAATTTCCAAAATCTAAAAGTGGGCCGTATCGACATGCTCTCTTCTGCCTGGTTACCTTCAAGCCACGGTATCTATAAATCCGATGTTGAAACGGTAGAGCCTTTGTTAGAGTTAGGTTTGCACTATAAACCGTACGCTCTATGGGGGGTGCCCGATTATGTACCTGAGGAGGTTGTTTCACAAATCAGTGACCTATTAAAACCAGAAGTCGTTAAGCGCACCAACAAACACATTCAAGGTATTAACC
Organism: Vibrio sp. 10N.286.52.C3; assembly: GCF_041468865.1. Taxonomy (NCBI): domain Bacteria; kingdom Pseudomonadati; phylum Pseudomonadota; class Gammaproteobacteria; order Vibrionales; family Vibrionaceae; genus Vibrio; species Vibrio sp. 10N.286.52.C3. The sequence goes on from NZ_JBFRJM010000004.1 coordinate 152,904, forward strand.
CAGGTGCTGGCATTACCCGATTCTCTATTGAAATGATGGACCAATATGGATTAAGCGATGTGGGTTATCATTTTCACTCTGGTTCAGAAGAGGATTGCTTTGGTGCCTACGAGCGTGCGGTTGAAAATAATGAGTGGGTTATTGTGCCATTGTGGAAACCACAGTTCTTGCACCACCTATTTACTATCCGTGAATTAAAAGAGCCCAAAGGATTATTGGGTAGCGTTGATCGCGCCATATTATTACTTCGACAAGAAAGATCAATCGTATTTACCCCAGCACAGTTGGCACAGCTAGATCAATTGCGCTTTTCAAATGAAATCATCGCAGAATTGGATTACAAGGTTTGCCGTGCGGGATTAGCGGTTGATGATGTGACTCGTGAGTGGTTGGACAACCATCAGTAGTTAAGACCATCACCGCTTTACTGAGGGCTGGCAATTTCCACGCCCTCACAACCTCAACAGTTAACCCAATAGAATCCCTTTGTCCTTCATTTGGATTAGAATCTGTTCGGTCTTTTCTCTAAGCATATCCCTTATTAGGCGGACGGTTGGGGTAATAGATTGTCGGCTTGGGCATATTAACCAAAGCTCAGTGGAAGTCGGTTTATAGTCTGCCATTACATTGACCACTTTCCCTGTTAGCAAGTCATCGGCCATATCGAGGCAAGACTTGATTGCTACCCCTTTCCCCGCCACACACCAGCGCCGAACAAGATCGCCATCATTAGATGCTCTGTTACCTTTCAGTTTTACCTTAATGTCCTCTTTTCCATCATTAAACAACCACTCATTTTGCAAAATATCATGTAACTGGTAAAACAGGGCATTATGTTCAAGCAGATCATCTGGCTCGGATGGAGTACCGTATTTTGCTAAATACTCCGGGCTGGCGCACAACAGCCTTGGCACATCACAAATTTTAAAACCGTACATACTCGCATCGGTTGGTGAGCCATAGCGCAGCGCCATATCAACAGAATCTCGATAAAAATCGATGTTGCTGTCACTGATACTGGAGCGAAGTGAAACGTCTGGGTAGTCCAACAAAAATTCATCAAGCCAAGGTGTGACCACATTTCGGCCCAAATCAGACGAAAGGGCGATGCGGATCTCTCCATCAATAATCCCTAGCTCTTCACGCATGTTCATTTTGGCTTTTTCAAGCATCTGCAACGCCTCTTCACACTGAGGCAAATAACGCTCGCCGGCAGAAGATAAGCGTAAATGACGAGTCGTTCGTACAAATAATTCAGCCCCTAATGATGCCTCAACACGTTTCACCGCCGCACTTGCCGTTGCCGTGCGCATATCCAGATTTGTCGCAGCAGCAGTGATGCTGCGAAACTCTGCGACTTTTAAAATGACCTGAAAATCCTCTAAGAGCATAACCGTTACCTTTTAATCAGTGTGTTAACAAAATCTGAAAATGACTATCCCTTTATATCGCACCACATGAAATATTAAAAGATTATTATCAAATTTTAATTGGTAATTATTCAATTGACGGGCTGTTTTTCATTGGTAATGTTCGCACTATTATACCTCCATACCAACAACGCAGTGCGCTAAGCACGGCACTAACTCAGAACGAAGGAAACTCCTATGACTACATTAACGATTGTTGCAAACATCAAAGCCAATGACGACAAAATTGAACTTGTGAAAGCTGAGCTACTAAAACTTATCGAGATAACTCGTGCTGAAGAAGGTTGCATCAACTATGACCTTCATCAAGACAACGACAACCCAGCGCATTTTACTTTTTATGAAAACTGGGTATCACGTGAACTTTGGCAAGCTCATATGGGCAACCAGCACCTTGCTGACTACATGACAGCAACCGAAGGCTCTGTCGCAAGTTTCACTGTCAACGAAATGACCAAGATCGCTTAGTTAAAAATTAACGTATTTAAACATTCAATTATCAAAATAGATTTGAAAGTATTTACAATATAAGTCAGTAATTGAGTGTAGTACCTGTACTACATTTAGTGAGTAACTCAATATGACATGACGAGTTGCCCTATCACTAAAACATTAAAGACATCAAAATTACCGACGATTTCGGTATCAAATTTAAAAGGAACATCCCATGACTACATTAACGATTGTTGCAAACATCAAAGCTAATGACGACAAAATTGAACTGGTGAAAGCCGAGCTACTAAAGCTTATCGACATTACTCGCGCTGAAGAAGGTTGCATCAACTATGACCTTCATCAAGACAACGAAAACCCAGCGCATTTTACTTTTTATGAAAACTGGGTATCACGTGAACTTTGGCAGGCTCATATGGGCAACCAGCACCTTGCGGACTACATGACAGCAACGGAAGGCTCTGTCGCAAGCTTCACAGTCAACGAAATGACTAAGATCGCGTAACGACAACATAAAACAAGCTTGTTATAGCACTATGCCCTGACTAAAACGGTTAGGGCATCAAAGAACACCAATGAGGCTCGACATGAAAAATATCAAAATCTTACTAACACTTGCGACTGCGATGATAGTTAACACAGCGCAAGCGGCTGATATCGAAGTGGTTGCCAAGCTTGATGGCACACGACCAGGGAACATTACAGTAACGAAGCAGGGGCGTACTTTCCTTTCTATGCAACCCCTTGATGCACCTGAACTTCGTGTTGTTGAATTGATGAAGGATGGCTCAACCAAAGCATTTCCAACCCAAGACTGGGCAGATGGTCCAGATAAAGGTGAGGTTGGTTTGGCTTCAGTAATCGGTATTGATAGTACCGATGATGGTGTTGTGTGGGTGTTAGATATGGGCAGTGAAACTTCGCCTTCGCAAATTGTTGCATGGGATACCGTCAACGATAAGCTATTTAAACGCATTGAAATTGGAAAAGACGTACAGGTCGGTAACTCTTTTTTACAGGATTTTGCATTAGATACACTGCGTAACCAGATGTACATTGCCGATACGAGTTTAGGTAATCTGTATGGCGAAGCTGCGCCTGCCTTTGTTGTTGTAGATTTAAATACAGGTAAATCTCGCCGCGTTTTGCAATCAAATAAAGCACTGCTTTCACCTGAGCATGAGGTTGTGATTGATAGTTCTCGTATGGCGACAAAGCGTGAAGATGGTAGCGTTGATGCGCTTTATCTTGGTGTGAATCCAATCACTATTGATGCAAATAATGAATGGCTATATTTTGGTACAGTCAATGGTAGTGCTATCTACCGTATTCCTGCCGCTGCTCTTGCTAACACAGCGCTTAGTGAAGATGCATTGGCCGAGCAGATTGAATTTTTCAGTGAAAAACGTCCAAGTGATGGCATGATTATCGCAGATAACGGTGATATCTATGTCGGTGATATTGAGAAAAATGCTGTTGGTGTGGTGAATAAAGACGGCTACAAAATCTTTGCACAAGATGACAAGTTATTGTCATGGGCAGATGGTTTCTCTATCCAGGGTGATTACTTGTACGTCACTCAAAACTCTCTTCACTTCCACCCTGCTTTTAACGAAGGTGAAGAAGGTTCTAGAAAGCCATATCATGTCTTGCGAATCAAATTAGATTAAGGCGACAGTAGATAGATACGTAAATATCAAGCGTATGTATTTCATCAATGCATACGCTTTTTTATTAAGTGTAAATCGGCATCTATCAATTTATTTTTGATAATTATTCAAAAATTAGGCTGTTTTTGATTACTCTAGAGCCTTGTATTATCAATCTATCAGCAACGATAAGAGCGAAAGAACAATGAATAAAAAAATCACAATGGGTGTAACAGATTTATCATTCCATCGCACGACAGCTTCATTGGTTAGCAATGTATTGAAGACCATGGGCTTCGAAGTTGAGCGAATCTTTTCCCCTCATCAGGAAAATTTTGAAAAACTGAAAGCTGGTGAAATCGATATGCTCTCTTCTGCTTGGTTACCATCGAGCCATGGTATCTATAAGTCGGACGTTGAAAAAGTTGAGCCATTAATCGAGCTTGGACTTCATTACGAACCTTACGCACTGTGGGGTGTGCCGGATTACGTACCTGAAGAGATGGTCGCTGAAGTGGCGGATTTATTGAAGCCTGAAGTCGTCGAGCAAATGAGACCTAAAATTCAAGGTATTAATCCAGGAGCTGGAATCACTCGCTTCTCTATCCAGATGATGGAAGAGTACGGTTTAAGTAAAGCAGGCTATGAGTTTTTTACAGGCAGTGAAGACGACTGTTTTAGTGCTTTTGAAGATGCCGTCGCAAATAAAGAGTGGGTCATTGTGCCGCTATGGAAACCGCAATTTCTTCACTATCGTTATGATATTCGCGAGCTTATAGAGCCGAAAGGGCTGCTTGGAATTGTAGACCGAGCTGTACTGTTACTGAGAGATGATAAGAAAAATCTATTTACTGATGAACAGCTTAAAACCTTAGATTCATTACGTTTCTCCAACGATATTATTGCCGAGCTTGATTATAAAGTGTGCCGAGAGGGTAAACCGCAAGATGAAGTGACGTATGAATGGTTAGCTGCACAAGGTGTTATCTAACTAGGTTAACAGGTAAGTATCTCAACACTACCCGGTCGAGCAGTGTGATTATCAAAAATATATTGAATGTAATTAAAAGATTAGGCGGTTTATCTAGGGTAAAAAATCTCTATGATGAAGGTGTCCAATCAAAGGAGAAACAACATGCCAGCACCAACAACAATGAAAGCAATTGGTTTTACTCAATCACTAGCAATTACAGAGCAAGACAGCTTATTCGAGTTTGAAACAAGCCTGCCAGAGCTAAAAGACAATGACCTGCTGGTAAAAGTGAGTGCGACCTCGATTAACCCAGCAGATGCAAGAATACGTATCCGCAACGCACAAGATAAAACCCTAGAGCAGCCAAAAGTATTGGGCTATGACGCGGTGGGTGAAGTGGTTGCTAAAGGTGGCAATGTTTCAGGCTTCGAAATTGGTGACCGTGTTTATTACGCAGGTGATGTGACACGTATGGGTGCGAATGCTGAGTACCAAGCGGTCGATTACCGAATTACAGCTCACGCCCCAAAAAGCCTTTCTGACGAATCAGCAGCCGTTATGCCTCTCGCTACATTGACAGGTTGGGAAGCCTTGTTTGATCGCCTACGCGTTCGTCCAGAAGAGAAGAAATCTATTCTGATCATTGGTGGCGCAGGTGGTGTTGGTTCGATTACGGTTCAACTGGCGAAACAGCTTACTAACCTAACAGTGATTGCGACTGCTTCAAGACCAGAGACCGAGCAGTGGGTAAGAGATATGGGCGCTGACCATGTTGTGAATCACCGCAATCTGGTGGAGTCGGTACGTGAGCAAGGCATTCAGCATGTGGACTACATCTTCAACGTTGCAGATACCAAAGGCCATTGGGATGCAATGGTCGAGTTGATTGCTCCGCAAGGCATGATCAGTTCAATTGTAGAATTTGATGGTGGTGTTGATCTATCAAAACTACAAGGCAAATCAGCTGGATTCATCTGGGAACTGATGTTCACTCGCTCACTGTTTAACACTGACGATCTTCAGAAGCAGCAAGATATCCTATTCCAAGCTGCGAACTTGATTGATGCTGGCCGCATTAAGTCTACACTCACCACCACATTGAATGGTTTTAGTGTTGAGACGTTAAAAGACGCACACCAACGCATTGAAAGCAGCGCATCAATTGGCAAAACTGCGATTAAATACTAATTCAGACTTATAAAAACGGGATTTTTGATGAAACTGTATATCTACGAGCATTGTCCATTTTGTGCCCGTGTTGCTTATGTTGCTAATGCACTGAAGCTTAACGTTGAATACCAAGTTGTAGATTATGCTGATGCGCAAACTCTGATTGATTTAATCGGTCAAAAAATGGTGCCAGTTTTGGAGAAAGCGGATGGCAGAAAGCATGGATATCATTACTTACTTCATCGATCAAGCTGGTATTGATGCGGTAGCCGCACCATCAGAAGAGACGTTGGTATTTCAGCGTGAGGCATTCCCTTTGATTCAAAGAATTGGCTACCCTCGCTGGACGAAACTGAATCTAAAAGAGTTCGCGACTGAAGCAAGTGTTACTGCATGGCAAGCGAAGAAAGAGACAGAAGAGCTGAACTTTGTTCGCCTGTTAGAAAGCACAGAGCAGATTGTTGCAGATGTAAACGCACAGTTGCTTAACGCTGAAGCGTTGATCCAACCGAATGCGGGTAAATCACCACTGCCTCTGGTTGATCAGGCTATCTACTTCTCGCTACTGCGCGGCTTCTTTGTTGAGCCCACCGTTACTTGGCCGCAAGAGCTCAAGTTATGGCTGGAAACAAACAGTAATGAGCTAAGGTGCTAGTATACTAACTTTCTAGACTGGTTGGACGAAAGCGTATTAATTAGGCCCGAGTTATCAAGATGGTAGCTCGTTTTTTTTATTAATATAACCAGTCAAACTTAAAAATAGTAAAACCTGTGATTCCTTTTTACTCATTACTATTCCTCTTCCCCTAGAAGTAACCTCAAGGCAGGTTGGAAATCTTTACGACGTGATTTTCCATACCTGTAGTTATTCATTTATTTCTAATTTAGCAAAATCGCTGACTCATTTATGTCCAAAAGTTTGTTGCAAACGTGTCTACTATGTCTGTGATCACCGAGCGGTAATGTTATTGATTATCTAGGGCAAAAATTATTGGAGCCGAGAGCATCTCAAGCCGCCGCAGTACTACTGCATATTTCGGAGCATTCCGATCAGTCATTTCGGGATTATCCGATCACCCATTTCGGTTTAAACCGATCACTTTTAGCCTAAC
>NZ_JBFRJM010000005.1:0-96414 GCF_041468865.1 Vibrio sp. 10N.286.52.C3
TAATTGATAGCCCACGACCTGCTCTCCCAGCCTCTCCAGAGCACCCAGATATGGACTTTGATGATACACCTCGTTGGTCTCCAGATTTCGGTGAAGACCGCCCCGAGATGGAAGAGCGTGACCTGACAGTTAAGATCATTAACGGCGAAATCCACATTATCGACGAAAACACCAGCGAGTGGGTAGGTACTGTCCAACGCAAAGATGGCGAGCTCGTATTTATTGGCAACGGAGACTTTGAAAAAACACTACTTCGTGTGGAAGGCGATGTTACTTCTGACCAATTCTCTTTAGTCAAAGGCAACGGTCAATGGGTTGCGACTGTTTCAAAAATAGATGACGGTGTACGTATTCAAACAAAGAATCACGATCATGTGTTTGATGGTTCAAACATCGACCGTAGCAAGCTTCAATCTATCGACCCAACTAAACTACAGAAAGCTAAATCCGCTATTCAACAACGTTTACGCGGCTAAAATTCAACCTGAGTTGAACCCGCTCACCCGATAATAGTGAACGCTATTATCGGGTGTTTTTACTCACTAGCTAAGGAAAGCGATTCGGAATTTGAATATGAAACGCCTTCTATTAATACTTGCTTCCACCTTCCCTTTTCATTCATCAGCAAATGACACTCTGGTTGAATCTATTGAGCGTTTTACGGATATTTTTTCCGTCAGCTTATCTCAAAACCCAGACAACGAAAAAACGGTTGCCACTCTTGATATCAACTATCAAATCAATGATAAATTGCGTGTTTTTGGAGAGGTTGATACTCAAGACTATTGGCAAGCAGGGTTGGGATATTCATTCTGGCAAGGGGACACGTACTACACTGAAAACACCATAAAAGTCAGCGAACATGAGATCACAACAGGCATTTTTGTTGCTAAGTTGATTCATGAAAATTGGACACTGCTTGGCGATATCAACTACAACTATATGGACAGAGATTTCGATGCTTGTCTTCCAAACTTATGCATGGAATATAGAGCCTCTGACACATTCGATTATAGTGCAGGCGCTCTGTGGAGCCCGATTCAATATGCTGACTTTCTTTACAAATTCAACCAAGAAATCGGATTCAAAAAAGATACCCAAGACTTTTATATTAAAGATGATACTACTACGAGATCTAGACATATCAGAAATGAAACTAGGACCAACATTCATTATCACGAAGTAGCTGTATTCTTTAACTTGAAGTACGTAAAACCGTCCGTTACCTACACCATATACCCTGAAAACAAAAACTATGTGGAATTCGGTTTAGCCTTCGATTTCTAGCTATTTAGTAGCTGTTTAAGCTTCTCTCGCAACTCTTGGTGTTGCCCATTAGTTTGATACTTCTTGTGATAGAAAAACTCAAACTCCACAGGACGCATTGAGAATGGAGGCTCATGAATCCGTAAGCCAATGGTTTTTGCTAATTGGATCATGCTAACCGGAACCGCAGCAATGTAGTCAGTCCCTTTTACCGCCAATATCAAGTTAGTGATGTTTCTTACTTCAATAGCAACATCACGAGTGAAGCTCTTTTCGGAAAGAAAGTCGACTATTTGAGTATCTTGGCGAAGTAACTTCAAGGTTACATGCCGTGCTTCAAGAAACTCATCCATCGAAATCTTCTCACCAAATTGACTGTTTTCAGGATCACTCATAAGAAGCAATCTATCAGTAGTTGCAAATTCAGACGCTAAACTTGACTGTTTAGGTAAACCAGTATCGACCACTAAATCTACTCGATTGAGTCGGATATCCTCGACAACATTCTCTACAGAAATTGGGGATTCAACTAACTGAACACCATTAAGCATGGGCATCTTGTGGAGCAGATTCGCAGGCATATAAACGGTAAAATCACGCTTTCTTGATACTGCACCTTCCATCAACTCTAAAGCATCAGATAATTGACCTGCCAATTTGTGAGCCATTGACGTTGGTTCTATTGAACGCCCTACTCTTACGAACAACGCATAGCCTACCACCGCTTCAAACCTCTTGATTGCAGCACTGACCGCAGGTTGAGTTAGCTCTAACGATTCAGCCGCTTTGGTTATCGATCTTTGTTGATATACAGAGAGGAATGGCTTTACTAAATTGAGATCAAACACGCTTTACTCCATCAAAACGGTGTACTCTTAGTGTAACAAAAAAGCCGAATGCTAGAAGCAATTCGGCTTTAATATTATCCAACAGTGTTATGTAGAACTGTCGCTATTAGTGCTCGCGCGTCGCTCGGAACTGAACTTCAGGGAAGCGTTCAGAAGCTAGGTTCAAGTTCACCATAGTTGGTGCGATGTAAGACAGGTTATCACCGCCATCTAGCGCAAGGTTAGATTGGTTCTTACGTTTGAATTCTTCAAGTTTCTTAGCGTCATCACATTCAACCCAACGAGCTGTTGCAACGTTAACACCTTCGTAGATAGCTTCTACGTTGTATTCCGCTTTCAAGCGCGCTACAACCACGTCGAACTGAAGCACACCAACCGCACCAACGATCAGGTCGTTGTTCTGCATAGGACGGAATACTTGTACTGCGCCCTCTTCTGAAAGCTGAACTAAGCCTTTTAGAAGTTGCTTCTGCTTAAGTGGATCGCGCAGGCGAATACGACGGAATAGCTCAGGTGCGAAGTTAGGGATACCAGCGAACTTCAGGCTCTCACCTTGAGTGAAGGTATCACCAATCTGGATAGTACCGTGGTTATGTAGACCGATAATATCACCCGCGTATGCTTTTTCAGCACGCGCACGGTCGCCCGCCATAAAGGTTACCGCATCAGAGATACTTACACTCTTGCCTGTACGAACATGGTTCATCTTCATACCTTGGTTGTAAGTACCCGAAACGATACGCATGAATGCGATACGGTCACGGTGTTTAGGGTCCATGTTTGCTTGGATCTTAAATACGAAACCAGAGAACTTCTCTTCTGTCGCTTCAACATCACGCTCGTTCGCCTGACGCGTTTGAGGTGCTGGAGCCCATTTCGTTAGACCATCAAGCATGTGGTCAACACCAAAGTTACCCAATGCAGTACCGAAGTAAACCGGCGTTAGTTCACCCGCTAGGAATAATTCATGGTCAAACTCAGGACAAGCACCGATAACAAGCTCTAGCTCTTCACGTACGCTTTCCGCAAGATCAGCACCTACTGCTTCATCTAGCTCAGGGTTATCTAGACCTTTGATGATACGAACTTCTTGGATCTCGTGGCCGTGGCCAGATTCATACAAGATCGTTTCATCACGGTGAATGTGGTAAACACCTTTAAACTCTTTACCGCAACCAATTGGCCATGAGATTGGAGCACAAGCCATACCTAGCTCGCTCTCTACTTCATCAAGCACTTCCATTGGGTCACGAACGTCACGGTCAAGTTTGTTCATAAACGTTACGATTGGCGTATCACGCAGACGTGTTACTTCCATTAGTTTACGAGTACGATCCTCGACACCTTTCGCAGCATCGATAACCATCAAACATGAATCAACCGCTGTTAGCGTACGGTACGTATCTTCCGAGAAATCTTCGTGTCCTGGAGTATCTAGTAGGTTTACTAGGCAATCATTGTATGGGAATTGCATTACCGACGTAGTTACCGAGATACCACGTTCTTTTTCCATCTCCATCCAGTCAGATTTAGCGTGCTGGTTAGAGCCACGGCCTTTTACGGTACCCGCTTTTTGAATCGCGTTTCCGAATAAAAGAACTTTTTCAGTAATCGTGGTTTTACCCGCATCCGGGTGAGAGATAATCGCAAACGTTCTACGTTTGCTCACTTCTTGTTGGAAAGACATAGTCGCCCTTTGCTGATCTAAAGCGTAAAAAGGGCAAGTAGATAATACTTGCCCTTGAATTCTGTGTGCGGATTATACAGAAAGCGTATCACTTTCTAAAGGGTCAGTTTACACCCTATTTTTTGGCTAATTTTGTGATTAGCTATCTAGTTAGCGAAAAGACGTAACATGACTAGCTAAAAGACATAAAAAGATAGCTCATAATGATGGCATCTTCGTTGCCTTGTTTAGTTGGATAGTAATTACGACGGCGATCAACTTCGTTGAAGCCTGCCTTTTCGTAAAGATTAAACGCGTTCACATTACTTTCGCGAACTTCTAGCCAAGCACTTTCCGCGTCAGCTTGCTCACACATATCAAGGAAATGTTCCGTTAACGCTTTTCCATACCCTTTGCCTTGCTGGCTTGGGTCTACCGCGATATTAAGCAATGTGACTTCGCCAACGATGTTTTGCGCGAAGAAATAGCCCACCACTTGTCCATCAACTTCAAGGACATGATGACAAGCGCCTCGGCTATCAAGATCTCGGATCATATTTTCAGACCAAGGGTGAGAATGCGCGGCCTGCTCTATCTTCCAAATGGCGTCTAGGTGTTGTTGTGAAGTCGGTAAAAATTGATTAGTCATAAGCACAAATTTGTTGCCATAAGTCGCGGCGGTGTTGGTTGTTACCGTTAATGTCAGACAGTAATGGCGATTGAAGTGTTTTAGCCTTCAGCTCTTGAGCCGACTCACAACCAGCAAACCATATCCACTCAACCGAACCTAAATCCACAGTAGACAAGTGTTGCGGTTGAAGGTGTAAAGCCTGAGATAAGTCGAGCTTGATACTTTTGAGTACTCGCTCAAACATCACGGCGAGATCTTCCTGAGGTTTTTCAGGCGAAACCAACAGTAACTTGCAATCGCTCGAGAGCGGAGTCAATTCAGATTCATAACCTGCTAAACGCTCTGGGTGACTTAGTTCCCATTGGCTAATGCCCATCTCATGTAGGTATTGCGCGTGTGTTTGTGACATATCTAGCGGTAGTAACCTTAAGTTTATTGGAGCCAAAGTTTATTGAAACCAGAAGTTTGTTAGAACTAGTTTTGTGAAAGCTGCCTCTATTGAAAGAGCGCTTATTAGAGCAGGGCTGATACTAACAAAAAATAAAGGAGCATCAAGCTCCTTTATTTAGACTAAATCAGTTTGTATCTTGTTGCGTGATAAATCAGCTTATAAGTCGTTGAACTCGGGGCTGTAAGCAATCTCACCAGCATGTCCAGCAAACGCACCGTTTACCAATTCAATCGCTTGGAAAGCACCTTCAGGCACATCCCAAACACAACTCAGGCCAAACTCGCTCGCAGCCTTGAAACCAAAGCGGCTGTAATAAGCAGGGTCACCCAACACAACGCAAGCTGGGTAACCAAAATCAACCAAAGTGGAAAACGCATCTTCAACTAGAGATTTGGCAATGCCTTGGTTGCGGAACTCTTCTTTCACAGCGAGAGGCGCAAGCCCTTGCCAGTTATGATCGTCGCCATCAAGAGTGATAGGGCTAAACATCAGGTGACCAACCACCTCGCCTTCATCAGAACAAGCCACCAGCGATAGCGTTAAATGGCTATTCTCACGCAAGCTCATAACCAAGTTAGCTTCTGCATCTGTTTCAAAAACAGATTTCAATAAACGATCAATGACAAGTATATCTGCCGGTGCTTCAGTTCGAATAAGCATTCATTACCTCACTTTGTGTATCTGGGGATTGTACTCCCTTCTGCACAAAATCAGCTAATTGATTTAACAAAGTTTTCATAGGAGTCGGCAATAAGTCCAAATCTACGCTATCCATCAAGTTTTTAACTTCTAAACCGAGCTCGGTATCGCCTTCAATAGACAGTCTACGTTGGAAGAAAAGCGTATCTGGGTCTTCTTTACGCCCCGCAATCAACACAAGATCGTTAAGATTGCCGCTAAAGCTTACATCTTCAACCACCTCTTTATCAGCTACAACCAGTTGCTCATTTTTGTAGCTAATACACCAACTTAACCCCATGTCTTTTATTGAGACTTTCAGCCATTTGTCTTCTAAAAACTCAAAGTCACCGTCCTCTAAAGCTTCCTTGAATACATTCTTAAGCGCCTCCAATAAGGCTCTTTTTTGTACTGTTTTAGGCAATAACTGGACTGGAGATCGCAAAATTGATGCGGCATTTTGAACTAGTTGAGTGCGAATCTTGTTTATCACGTGACTTATCCGTAACTTTGTCAATAATATGGAATGCATCATAGATGATGTTGAGATCTCAGTTACTGTTATGTATCAAATTAACTTCTGTTTGATACTCGACCTTTAATATCCTGAAAATCACAGTTATAGTAACTCAGGTAATGAGAATTACAGCGGATCGCTGCACTCACAGGTAAATATCGATAGCCACACAAAAAGTAATAAATATTTATCGATAGTGAATATTCAAGCTCTTGGAGAATTGGTAGTACTTTGATGCCTCCCCAACAACTACAACATTGGTTTACCCAGCTAACTGCAAATAGTCCGTTCTTTTTTGCAGTACTTGATGCTCAACATAACTATTTTATGGTGAATGAGCGTTACTGCGATATTGCTGGTTTGAGTCAAACAGAGCTTGCAGGCATGAATGATCGCCAAACATTGGGCGAACAGTTCTACCAACATCTCAAGCCTTACTATGAGCGTGCATTCAGTGGCGAAACGATTGAGGCCGAAGTCACCCTCAACGAAACAGACCTCGATACCAGCCTTCATTTCAGCCTATCTCCGCTTACCAATGGCAACAAAACCGACTACATCGTCTTTCACGCCTTCGATACATCAGAAAACCAAGTACTTGTCCGTTCTTTAGAAGAATCCGAAGCCAAATTCCACAAACTATCTCAACTACTTCCAGATGGATTACTGCTCGTTGAAAGTGACTACATCTTGTCATCTAACCCAGCAGCAGCGCGCTTGCTTGGCTTTAACTCAACCACAGAGTTAATTGGTGAAGAGTTGGGACGCCTATTTATCGATGAACAAACCAAAACAGTCTTCAATAATAACCTCAGCTCTATTATTTCTGAGTCTGGTTTGGTTTGCTTAACGGGTGCACGATGCGGCTTTGAACGTAAGGTTCAGCTCAACATCGACTCCACCACTGTTCTTGGAAGCAACACTCAGTTGGTGCTTATCCAAGACGCACAAGAAACCGCAAAACAATACACACAGGCAAACAGTGAAGATGCCTACATCGATGCACTGACCAAGCTCTACAACCGAGTTGGGTTTACTAAGCGTCTTGAGCAGTTCATTCACAACGATACGCCGGTGGTGATGCTCTACTTAGACATTGATAACTTCAAGAATATCAATGACTCACTTGGTCATCACATCGGTGACAAGGTGATTAAAGAGGTCGCTTCGCGTCTTAAACGCTTACTGCCTCGTAAGGCCGTGATTGGACATTTAGGCGGGGATGAGTTTGGTATTATCCTTCCAGAACCTGAACATCAGCGAACACCTGAAATGCTCGCTGAAAAGATCATTTCCCTGATCAATCAACCCTTCGATCTTCACCACTTTAGCAAGCGCTTAGCCTGCTCTATTGGTAGCGTGAGTTTTCCTCAAGATGGTACTGATGCTCGTATCTTGCTGCAAAATGCAGACACAGCAATGTATGAAGCCAAAGATCGTGGGCGCAACCGTCTGATCAAGTTCAACGAACAGATGAACAAAGAAGCGCGCATGCGACTGTGGCTTGAGATAGAGCTACAAAAAGCGCTGCAACAGAATGGACTTGAGGTTTGGTATCAACCAAAAGTGAATGCCCGTGATTTCACCATCAACGGCGCTGAAGCTCTGGTACGTTGGAAGCATCCTGTCGAAGGTTATATCAGTCCTGCTGCGTTCATTCCTGTAGCGGAGCGAGCTGGTCTTATCGAACAACTTGGCCGAGTGGTAATGCGCGAAGTGTTTGCTACGGTTAAACGCTGGAAGATGCAAGGTATCCTTCCAGGTCGAGTGGCTATCAACCTTTCACCAGAACAGTTTGGTAACCCGAAACTGATTGATTACATGGAAAAGCTACTGCGTTCGACCGAGCTTGATCCAAGTGCGATTACGTTCGAGCTAACGGAAAGTGCGGTGATGAGTGATAGTGAACACACACTCCAAATGCTTAACGCCATCAAGAAACTTGGCTTTGCTCTCTCCATTGATGATTTTGGTACAGGTTACTCTTCACTGTCTTACCTTGCTCGCTTCCCAATTGATGAGCTTAAGATAGACCGTGCTTTCATCTCTGATATCGATACCCTACCAAAGCAAATCACCGTAATTGAAAACATCATCAACCTAGGTAAATCTCTCGATTTGACCGTGGTTGCTGAAGGTGTCGAAACCAGTGAGCAAGCGACTCTATTATCGAACCTCAACTGTAGTTCGATTCAAGGCTTCCACTTCTACCGTCCGCAACCAAAACAAGATGTCGAAGAGTTGTTTGCCCAAAACCGCCGTCATAAGAACTAATCAAGTACCTCATATTTAAACCAAGCCAACATGTAAAACGGTCACTCGTCAGTACCTCAAACGGAGTAAAAGCAGATTTATCCATCTAAACCTGCCTTACATCAATTCCGTCATTCACAATTCTTCATAAAATGCTCGCTTCAAATTAATTCTACTGGTAGTGAGCAAATGGAACTCTTATGCCCAGCGGGTAACTTACCTGCTTTGAAAACCGCTATTGATTGTGGTGCGGATGCTGTCTATATCGGATTCAAAGACGATACCAATGCCCGACACTTTGCAGGCCTAAACTTTGCGGGTAAAAAGCTCGATCGTGCTGTGCAGTATGTGCATGACCACAACAAGAAAATTCATGTTGCCCTAAATACGTTTGCTCACCCAAATGGCTTCGACCGTTGGACTAATGCCGTAGACAACGCCGCTGCTCTGGGTGTTGATGCGCTGATCATCGCAGACATCGCGGTGCTTGAGTACGCAGCAAATAAGTATCCTGATCTAGAACTGCACCTATCAGTGCAAGCATCTGCGACCAATGCGGCGGCTATCGACTTCTACCATAAAAACTTCAACGTTAAGCGTGTCGTACTACCGCGTGTGTTGTCGATTCATCAGGTCAAACAGCTTTCTCGTAACATCACTTCTGACGTTGACCTTGAAGTATTCGCTTTTGGTAGCTTGTGCATCATGGCAGAAGGCCGTTGCTACCTCTCTTCATACATGACAGGCGAATCACCAAATACTGTTGGTGCTTGTTCTCCGGCGAAATACGTTCGCTGGCAAGAAACAGAAACTGGCCTCGAATCTCGCTTGAACGAAATCCTTATCGATAAATATGAAGCAGGTGAAAACGCAGGTTACCCAACGCTGTGTAAAGGCCGCTTTGAAGCAGATATCGATGGTGAACGTAAGCGCTATCACGCACTTGAAGAGCCAACCAGCCTCAACACGCTATCCATGTTGCCTGAGCTTTTCGCGGCGAACGTTGCCTCAGTGAAGATTGAAGGTCGCCAACGCAGCCCGGCTTATGTTGAACAAGTCACTCGTACGTGGCGTGCAGCTATCGATCGCTACTTAGCGAACCCAGAACAATACCAAGTGGAACAAGCTTGGAATGCGACACTGGCGAATGTATCGGAAGGTACACAAACCACGCTTGGCGCTTATCACCGTAAATGGCAATAGAGCCAAATGGAGAACTCAATGAAATACGCATTAGGCCCTCTACTTTATTTTTGGCCAAAACAAGACGTTGAAAGCTTCTATGAGCAAGCGAAATCAAGCTCTGCCGATATCATCTACCTAGGTGAAGCGGTGTGTTCAAAGCGTCGTGAGATGAAAGCGAAACACTGGATGGACATTGCTAAAGAGCTGTCGGCTTCAGGTAAGCAAGTCGTACTTTCCACCATGGCATTGCTAGAAGCACCAAGCGAAGTCAACATCATGAAGAAGTACATCGATAACGGTGACTTTGCGATCGAAGCCAATGATGTGTCTGCAATTCAACTGGCCAGCGAAAGCAAAGTACCTTTCGTGGTTGGCCCGGCAGTAAACACCTACAACGCACGCACCCTGAACCTATTCTTGAAACAAGGCATGACGCGTTGGTGTATGCCGGTTGAGCTTTCTCGCGAATGGCTAAGCAACGTAATGACCCAGTGCGAAGAGCTAAATATTCGTAACAAGTTCGAAGTTGAAGTGTTTAGCCACGGCTACCTGCCGCTTGCTTACTCAGCACGCTGCTTTACCGCTCGCGCTGAAAACAAAGCTAAAGACGATTGCGAAACCTGCTGTATCAAGTACCCAACAGGGCTACAAGTAGAAAGCCAAGAAGGCCAATCAGTCTTCAACCTTAACGGTATTCAGACGCAATCAGGCTACTGCTACAACCTAGTCAATGATTTACCGAACATGCACGACCTGGTTGATGTGGTTCGTTTAAGCCCTCTCGGTATCGATACCTTCTCTGAAATCAACAACTTCAGAGCAAACGAGCAAGGTCAAAAACCGATGAAGATTGAAAGCCGCCAATGTAATGGTTACTGGCATCAGCTTGCAGGTTTAGACGTTAAGAACATCTAGTTCCTCGCATTGAACTAACCAGCAACAGATACAAAAAAGGTCTAGCATTCGCTAGACCTTTTTAATTCGACTTAAGAAACAGACCTATGCCGTCGCTGTTTCCATCGGTGAGGCATCGAGCTTCTTTAAGTCTTTGTAGAGCATTACCATCACCACCACACTTAGCGCGATGTTAGACAGTGGGTACGCAATCCAGATCCCCGGCACACCATACAACTTAGGCATAATGTACAAGAACGGTAGTTGGATAAGCATATTACCTATAGTCACAAACATCGCCTTGCTGCCCTTGTTCACCGCTTGATAGTAAGCAGCTGCGACTACCAAGAAGCCATCCAGCGCCAGTGCAAACATGTGAAGGCGAATACCCAACACGGTGTACTCAACCAACTGAGGTTCGTCTGAGTTAAATACTGATACAAACTCACGTGGGAACGCATTGAGAAGCAGCACGAACGCCACACCAATCAATACTGAACTCATCATCGCTATCTTAAGTAACTTACGGATGTTCGCTTGGTTACGCGCACCATGGTTGTAGCTCACCAAAGGTTGCATGCCGTTGGCGATACCTTCAGCCGTGAGATAATAAACCGTCACGATATAGCCCAAAATCGCGTACGCACCAATCATCAACTGGTCGCCATATTGAGAGAACAACGCATTGTGCAACGCCACCATCATCGAACCATAAGCGTACATAAAGAAGCTTGATGTACCAATGGCGAAGATTTGTGGAATCACATCCAGCTTCAATCTCAACTCATTCCAACGTAAACGTAGGTTTGCTCGACGCGAGAAGAAGTAAGCCAAGCCGAGAGCCGTTACTACAAACTGGGCAATCGCTGTTGCTAATGCTGCACCCATCAACTCCCAGCCATAGAGAGCGATAAACAGGTAATCGAGCACGATATTAATCACCGCACCAACGATCATCAGTATCGTCGCTAAGTTCGGACTGTCATCGTTACGCAGTAGAAACGGCATCGCGATCGAACCTAGCGTGAAGACACTAGCACCAATCAGAATGTGTAAGTACTGCAGACCAAGTTCATACACTCGCCCTTCAGCGCCCTGCCAAAGCAAGAAGTTATCAGCAAACAAGAACAGCAATGCAGAGACAATAGGCGTTATCGCTAACAACAAGGTTAAGCCCGTTGCTAAGATCTGCTTAGCGCCTTGAGTATCTTTTTCACCTTGGCGAATCGAGACAAGCGCACCTGTGCCCACACCCACCAACATACCAATACCAAGAATCGAACCAATCACAGGCCACGCAACATTGATACCTGCAAGTCCATCAGCCCCCACATAGCGGCCAATGAAGATGCCATCCACCACTTGGTACAGGCCATTAACCAACATGGCCGCCACGGTAGGGATTGTGTATCGCCAAAATTGACGACTAATTGAGTTACTCATTTCTTACTCTACTTTCATTTGTGAGTCGCATATCAACAAGATATGACTCGAAAAATTAGTTAACAAGGCTAACTAAATATCTAAATTATTTACTTTAAAGCTTTATTTAATAATAGGTTTAACTGCTGAGATTCTTGCTCAGACAAACGGCTTTCCAGTATCTGTGCCATGACCTGATAGATCTTACTTTCTTCTTCCAAGCCGACTTCCGCTTTGCTGGTCAGTACGACCAACTTAGACCTCGCATCTTCGAGCGAAGCTTTACGCTCAACGAGACCTTTTCTCTCTAACCTTTGAACCATAGTAGTTGCTGAAGGCTTGGTTACTTGCATTTCAATCGCCAGATCTGTCAATCGGATCGGTTCAGGAGAGGCTTGAATGACCTTCAAATAGTCATATTCATTGAAGCTCAATTGGCAAATAGGATCTTCATTTACCTGAGTGCGCCATATCTTAGAGGCGAAGCGCTCAATCTTTTCTAAATTCTGGTTCAGCATACTCACCTAATCAAAGAATGGCATTTAGTTAGCAAGACTAACCATTTTAGTGTTGTTTAAATAAAAAGCAATCAAAACGAGATGAAGATCATAAAAAAGGAGCATAAAAAAACCGCTGACAGGCAGCGGCTTTTCGGAATCAAAATGTGTTGCTTACTTAGCGTTAGCTTCTTCTTCGGCCTCAGCTAACTTAACTTGTGCTAAGTGCTCAGCTTTAAGCGTGGTGAAGATACGGCTTAACTCTAAGAAAGAGTAACGGTGTTCTACGTATTCATACACGTTAAAAGAAACCCCTAACTTGTACAAAGAGATAGCATTCGCGTAATCACCATTCATATGGTAACGCTTAGCAAGGTAGAAGTACGTCTCTGTTAGACGCTGCGCAAGTAACGTGTTGTCACGAGTACCGGTTAAGATCGCCTTGAAAGCCTGCTCTTCAGTAATGTCATCAAGCATAATCGCGACTAATACCCAACCCCACTGCTCATCACGGCTCTCGTAACGTTTTTGCAAATCAAGCTTAGCCTGCTCTGGCGTCAGCTCATGCTGAATGATGTACAACCACAGAGCGCGAAACGGATCGCTAGGATCGTCGGCATAGTGCTTCATCATCTCTTCATTGGCTAAGTCGTAACGCTCGCCATAGTAAAGCGCGATAGAGCGGTTCCTTTCTGCGTAAGAGTTTGCAGGATCAAGCTCTAACGTAGAATCAAAAGATTCATAAGCCGCATCAAACTCCCCTACCTGCGTAAAGTAAACACCCAAAAGATTGAAGATATCAGGTTGAGCAGGGTTCAATGAAAGAGATTGGTTGAAGTCGAGACGCGCGAGATCACGCAGGCCAACACTGTCGTAGTAGTTACCACGTTCAAACAGCATCTTAGCTCGAACTTCATCGTTCAAATCTGGGCGCTGTAATAACTGACTAAGACGTGCAATTTGAACTTCTTGCTGAACGCTTGGTTGCAGTGGCACAGCCATCGGTGGATAAACCCAACTTGAGGTGTTATCTGATGTTGTCGCACAACCTGTTAGTACAAGCAGTAAACACATACTCGCGGTTTGAAACCATTTCACAAATAATTACTCCTGTTATGACCGCAATAAAAAAGGGGAGCGATATGCTCCCCTTTATAACATGCTTTGTTGACGATAGGTTAGAAATCACTAAAAAGCGATATCACCATCGACACACTGAGAATTACTCAGCAGCAGGTGCTTCGCCTTCAGCTGGCGTTTCAACTGCTTCTTTCATGCTTAGACGTACACGGCCTTGACGGTCAATTTCAAGAACCTTAACAGGAACTTCTTGACCTTCAGTTAGGTAGTCAGACACTTTCTCAACGCGCTTGTCAGCGATTTGAGAGATGTGTACTAGACCATCTTTACCTGGAAGGATAGTAACGAATGCACCGAAGTCAGCTAGACGAGCAACTTTACCTTGGTAAATGCGGCCAACTTCAACTTCAGCTGTGATCTCTTCGATACGACGGATAGCTTCTTTAGCAGCTGCGCCTTCAGTAGCAGCAATCTTGATTGTGCCATCGTCTTCGATTTCGATTGTAGTACCAGTTTCTTCACAAAGAGCACGGATAACTGCGCCGCCTTTACCGATAACATCTTTGATCTTATCAGAGCTGATTTTCATTGTGTGGATACGTGGAGCGAATTCAGAGATATCTTCACGAGCACCAGAGATAGCTTCATCCATTACAGAAAGGATGTGCTTACGTGCACCTTGCGCTTGGTTAAGTGCAATTTGCATGATCTCTTTAGTGATACCTTCGATCTTGATGTCCATTTGAAGTGCAGTGATACCAGCGTTAGTACCTGCTACTTTAAAGTCCATGTCACCTAGGTGATCTTCGTCGCCAAGGATGTCAGAAAGAACAACGAAATCGTCGCCTTCTTTAACAAGACCCATTGCGATACCCGCAACAGAAGCTTTGATTGGAACACCAGCATCCATAAGAGCTAGAGATGTACCACATACAGAAGCCATTGAAGAAGAACCGTTAGATTCTGTGATTTCCGATACAACACGAACTGTGTATGGGAATTCTTCAACAGAAGGCATTACTGCTTGGATACCACGTTTAGCAAGCTTACCGTGACCAATTTCACGACGCTTAGGAGAACCAACGAAACCAGTTTCACCTACACAGTATGGAGGGAAGTTGTAGTGTAGAAGGAAGTTGTCTTTCTTCTCACCCATCAGGCTGTCGATGATTTGAGCATCACGTTGTGTGCCAAGCGTTGCAGTAACAAGTGCTTGAGTTTCACCACGAGTGAATAGAGAAGAACCGTGTGTACGTGGAAGAACACCAGTACGTACGTCTAGCGCACGAACCATGTCTTTTTCACGGCCATCGATACGTGGGTTGCCAGCGATGATGCGGCTACGTACTACGTTTTTCTCTAGAGAACCAAGCATGCCGCGGATTTCGCGCTCATCTAGGTTTTCGTCTTGTGCAATTAGAGCTTCAACAACGTCGTTCTTGATTACGCCAACTTGCTCGTAACGAGCCATTTTCTCAGTGATCTGGTACGCGTCAGATAGACGAGTTTCAGCAAGTTCAGCAACTTGAGCTTTAAGCTCAGTGTTAACTGCTGGTGCTTCCCAGTTCCAAGATGGAGTTGCAACTTCAGCAGCAAACTCGTTGATTGCTTTGATTACAACTTGTTGTTGGTCGTGACCGTAAACAACAGCTGAAAGCATTTCTTCTTCAGATAGGTTATCTGCTTCAGATTCAACCATAAGTACTGCGCCTTCTGTACCAGACACAACTAGGTCTAGTTTAGAGTTTTCAAGCTCAGTATTTGATGGGTTAAGAACAAGTTCGCCGTCGATGTGACCAACACGTGCAGCACCGATAGGACCATTGAATGGAGCACCAGAGATAGCAAGCGCAGCAGATGTTGCGATCATAGTGATCATGTCTGGGTTTACGTCAGGGTTGATAGAAACAACCGTAGCGATAACTTGAACTTCGTTTTTAAACGCACTTGGGAAAAGTGGACGAATTGGACGGTCAATCAGACGAGCTGTTAGTGTTTCGCCTTCAGATGGACGACCTTCACGCTTGAAGAAACCACCAGGGATTTTACCCGCAGCGTATGTACGCTCTTGGTAGTTTACTGTTAGTGGGAAGAAGTCTTGACCTGCAACTGCTTCTTTCTTAGCAACAACAGAAACGAATACTGAAGTATCGTCCATAGTCGCCATTACAGCAGCAGTAGCTTGACGTGCAATTACGCCCGTTTCTAGAGTAACGGTGTGGTTACCGTACTGGAACGATTTTACAACTGGTTTTTCAAACATTGTATATCCTTAGCTCTAAAGTCAGACTTTAGATTAAGTGAATAATGACTCAAGACATTACCAATCGCGACTAGTGAAAAGGGACTTAGGATGGTGACTCTTTGTATGTGTTCATACGCCGAATTAAGACCAAATCCGCCTTTGAATAGTCGCGACCTATTGGCCGACATCTGTGACTGTAATCTCTTGAGAGGTTGATTGCCAAACGCTGAAAACGCTATAGGCGGGCGTAGTATAAACTATTTTTATTAGGAGATATATTTCCTATCAGAAAAAGCCAGATGATATTCTGAGCATCCAGCCTAGCATTTTCTTACAGGCACAAAAAAAGGAGCATAAATGCTCCTTTTCTTCAAACTGTCTTTGCAGACATCGCTATTAGCGACGTAGGCCTAGACGCTTGATTAGGTCTTGGTAACGAGCAAGGTTTTTGCCTTTCAAGTAATCAAGAAGCTTACGACGGCTAGAAACCATACGTAGTAGACCACGACGGCTGTGGTGATCGTGTTTGTGCGCTTTGAAGTGACCTTGTAGGTGGTTGATAGAAGCAGTAAGTAGTGCTACTTGTACTTCTGGTGAACCTGTGTCGCCTTCAGATTGTGCGTATTCTGCAACGATTGCTGCTTTAGTTTCTGCATTCAGAGACATAATTCTCTCCTGATAAGAGTAAGTTTATATTTGTAGCAGCCAATCTCTGATTCAGCCGCTACGCGAGCCGAGGATTATAGGGAAGTTTGTCAGTTGGTGCAATAACAATCGAACCCATTAAAAACGAAAAAAGCGAACCACCTAAATTAGGCGTTCGCTTTCTATCTTATTTGCTCGCTTTTCACGACTCAGCGCTAAGATCCGATGTAAGCGCTACGCTTGTGGCTCTTCATCTCTGAAAACAACCAAACGCTTCGGTGCAACTCGGCCATCTTCAGCAATCTGAGCTACGCCGACAAACAGCTTCTCTTCGCCACTTGTCATACGAACCGTGCCTTCAGTTGGCGCACCAGCAACCTGAACTGGCATACCGTGCTGAACTAGGTCAGTCAGTTCCGCGTTCAGGTTTACTTCTGGTAAGTCTTCAACGGCAGTGTCCATTGGCATCAGCAGTGGATCAAGCAGCTCTTTCGGTGCAATTTCTTGCGCCTGTGCTTGCTCTAGGATCTCGTTTAACTGCTCCAAAGTCACCATACGCTCGTATGGGTACTTTGCGACACCTGTACGACGAAGCATGGTCACGTGAGCACCACAACCTAGCATTTCACCAAGGTCGTCGGTAATTGTGCGGATGTATGTGCCTTTCGAACAATGCACTTCCATTTCAACTTCATCACCTTCAAAGCGAAGCAGTTCAATAGAGTACACAGTGATCTTACGAGACTCACGAGGAACCTCAATACCTGCACGTGCGTATTCGTACAAAGGCTTACCTTGATACTTCAATGCCGAAAACATTGATGGTATCTGATCGGTTTCACCCTTGAAGCTCGCAATGCAACGCTCAAGCTGTTCTTGAGTCACGTTAACATCACGTGTCTCTACCACTTCACCATCAGAGTCAGAGGTATTGGTACGCTCACCAAGCTTAGCGATAACAACGTAGCGCTTATCAGAATCTAGAAGAAACTGAGAGAACTTCGTCGCTTCACCAAGACAAATTGGCAGCATGCCAGTCGCAAGAGGATCCAGAGCACCGGTGTGCCCTGCCTTCTCTGCAAAGTAAATACGCTTTACTTTTTGCAGTGCATCATTAGACGAAATGCCAGTCGGCTTATCTAATAGAATTACCCCGTTGATAGGGCGACCTTTACGACGGCGAGCCATTACTCTTCGCCCTTAGACTGAGTTTCGTCAGTGCGGCCAGCTTCTTCTTGCTTACGCTTGTCGTCGTTCAGAACTTCACTTACTAGGTTAGACATACGCATGCCTTCTACTAGTGTGTTGTCGTAAGTAAAACGAACTTCAGGCGTTAGACGGTGGCGAATACGCTTACCAAGAGCCATACGAACTGGCACTTCATGCTCTTTAAGAGCTTTAAGGCATGATTCCGGTGTTTGCTCACCAACACATAGGAAAGTCACGAACACTTTTGCGTAAGCAAGGTCACGAGACACTTCTACGTCTGAGATAGTTACCATACCAATACGTGAGTCACGAACTTCACGTTGTAGGATAAGCGCAAGCTCTTTTTGAAGCTGCTGAGACACACGTTGTGTGCGGCTAAATTCTTTTGACATTTTCTTTTCTCACTTAGAAAGATGGGGGGCTTGGTAATAACCAGCCCCCCATGGTGTATTCAACAACCGATTACTTATTACCTTTACTAGTAATGTTAGTAACCTTAGTCAATATGTCGAGTCGTACAGACTGATTAGTCTAGAGTACGTTTAACCTCAACGATTTCGAATACTTCGATCTGGTCACCAACGCGAACGTCGTTGTAGTTCTTAACGCCGACACCACACTCGTAACCGTTCTTAACTTCTTGAACGTCATCTTTAAAGCGACGAAGTGACTCTAGTTCACCTTCGTAGATAACAACGTTTTCACGAAGTACACGGATTGGGTTGCTACGCTTAATCGTACCTTCAGTCACGATACAACCAGCGATTGCACCAAGTTTAGGCGACTTAAATACGTCACGAACTTGTGCAAGACCAATGATCTCTTGACGGAATTCAGGAGCAAGCATACCGCCCATCGCCTGTTTAACTTCGTCAATCAGTTGGTAAATGATTGAGTAGTAACGTAGATCTAGGTTTTCGTTCTGAACCGTGTTACGCGCAGTTGCGTCAGCACGAACGTTGAAACCAAGGATGATAGCGTTAGAAGCTGCAGCAAGCGTTGCATCAGTTTCAGTAATACCACCAACACCAGAACCTACGATGTTCACTTTCACTTCGTCAGTTGACAGTTTCAGTAGAGAGTCAGCAATCGCTTCTACAGAACCTTGAACGTCAGCTTTAAGTACCACGTTAAGCTCAGCAACTTCGCCAGCCGTCATGTTCGCGAACATGTTCTCTAGTTTCGCTTTTTGTTGGCGAGCTAGTTTAACATCACGGAATTTACCTTGACGGTAGTTCGCAACTTCACGTGCTTTACGCTCATCACGTACAACAGTCGCTTCATCGCCTGACGAAGGAACACCAGAAAGACCTAGAATTTCTACAGGAATAGATGGACCTGCAGTTTCGATGTCTTTACCGTTTTCATCACGCATTGCACGAACACGGCCGTACTCTTGACCACAAAGAACGATATCGCCTTTGTTTAGAGTACCAGACTGTACTAGTACTGTTGCAACTGGACCACGACCTTTATCAAGACGAGATTCAACAACAACACCAGACGCCATGCCTTCTTTAACCGCTGTAAGTTCAAGAACTTCAGACTGAAGAAGGATTGCTTCTAGAAGACCATCGATGTTTGTACCCTGTTTTGCAGAGATGTGAACGAAGATGTTCTCACCGCCCCATTCTTCAGGGATAACGTCGTATTGAGCTAGCTCATTCTTAACGTTGTCTGGGTTTGCACCCTCTTTATCGATCTTGTTCACAGCAACAATCAGAGGAACGCCTGCCGCTTTCGCGTGCTGGATTGCTTCGATTGTTTGTGGCATTACGCCATCGTCTGCTGCAACTACAAGTACAACGATATCTGTCGCTTGAGCACCACGAGCACGCATAGCGGTAAACGCCGCGTGTCCAGGAGTATCAAGGAAAGTGATCATGCCGTTGTCAGTATCTACGTGGTAAGCACCAATGTGCTGCGTGATACCGCCAGCTTCCCCAGAAGCAACGTGTGCTTTACGAATGTAGTCAAGTGTTGAAGTTTTACCGTGGTCAACGTGACCCATGATAGTAACAACAGGAGCACGACCTTCAGCGATAGCATCGCTATCACGGTCAGCTAGTACTGCTTCTTCAAGTTCGTTTTCTTTACGTAGGATTACCTTGTGACCCATTTCTTCAGCAACAAGTTGTGCTGTTTCTTGGTCGATCACTTGGTTGATAGTCGCCATAGCGCCCATCTTCATCATTACTTTGATAACTTCAGTTGCTTTAACTGACATTTTGCTAGCCAGTTCAGAAACAACGATAGTTTCGCCGATAGCAACGTCAGATTTAGCAACAGTTGCTGACTTATCGAAGCCTTGCTGCATTGAAGTTGGTTTAGCAAGCTTACCTTTACCGCCACGACCACGTTGGTTACGACCACCACGGTTGTTTGCAGGTTGGTTAGCAGGAGCTGCTTTCTTCTTGCGACGACGAGGTGCTTTCTCATCTTTCTTATCTGCCGCATCTTCAGCTTCACGAGCGTAAGTAGAAGTAGTCACATGGTAATCCGCAGATTTCTCTTGCTCTTTCTTCTTCTTCTCTTCTTCAGACCAACGTTCTTGGTTCTCTTCTGCTAACTTACGAGCTTCTTCAACAAGCTTAGCTGCTTCAGCTTCTGCTTTACGAGTTGCTTCTAGCTCTTGACGAGCTTTAAGTTCATCCGCTTCTTTTTTCGCTTGTGCGTTAGCGTCTGCATTTTTTGAATTCATGTCTTTTTTAGCCTTTTCAGCTTGTGCGCGTTGAGCCTTCTCTTCAGCTTCACGTTTTGCATCCGCTTCACGTGTTACTTTTTCTTCGGCTTCGCGCTGTGCTTTCTCTGCAGCATCACGTTTCGCTTGCTCTTCAGCATCGCGTTGTGCTTTCTCTTCCGCTTCACGATTAGCTACTTCCTCAGCTTCACGTTTCGCTTCATCTTCAATAGTGCTGCGCTTCACGTAAGTACGCTTTTTACGTACCTCTACTTGAACATCCTTACTCTTACCGCCTCCAGCGGCAACACTTAGCGTGCTGCGGGTCTTGCGTTGAAGAGTTAAACGAGTCGGTTCTGTTTCGCCTGAAGTATCGCCGTGCTCCTTTTTAAGGTGCGTTAGCAATGTTTGCTTCTCTGAATCAGTCACTTGATCCGACCCTGCTTTCTTCATGCCTGCATCAGCAAGTTGTTCAATTAAGCGGTCAACTGGCGTACCAATCTCTTCACTCAGTGCTTTAACTGTTAATTGTGTCATACCGCTTTCTCTCCTTGCTGAATTATTCTTCGTCGCCGAACCAACAGATGTTACGCGCAGCCATAATTAGCTCGCCTGCACGCTCTGCAGTTAGGTCTTCGATGCCTTCTAGTTCATCAACGCCTTGGTCAGCTAGGTCTTCCAGTGTCGCAACGCCTTTTGCTGCTAGCTTGTAAGCCATTTCACGCTCAAGACCTTCAAGTGCAAGTAAGTCTTCAGCAGGCTCAACACCGTCGAAAGTTTCTTCTTTCGCTAGCGCTAGAGTAGTCAGTGCGTCTTTTGCGCGGTTACGTAGTTCTTCAACGATACCTTCGTCTAGACCGTCTACTTCAAGAAGCTCGTTCACAGGAACGTATGCTACTTCTTCAAGCGTAGAGAAGCCTTCTTCAACAAGCATTTGAGCAAAGTCTTCTTCAATGTCTAGGTGCTTCATGAAGTTTTCAATAGAAGCAACTGCTTCTTCTTGGTGCTTCTTCTCAAGATCAGCAACAGTCATTACGTTCAGTTCCCAACCCGTTAGTTGAGAAGCTAGACGTACGTTTTGACCGCTACGGCCAATCGCTTGTGCTAGGTTATCCGCTTCAACAGCGATATCCATAGAGTGTGCGTCTTCATCAACGATGATTGAAGCAACATCAGCAGGAGCCATTGCGTTGATTACGAATTGAGCCGGGTTATCATCCCAAAGAACGATATCGATACGCTCACCACCAAGATCGTTAGAAACAGCTTGTACACGTGCGCCACGCATACCAACACACGCACCAACAGGGTCGATACGTTTGTCGTTTGTTTTCACAGCGATTTTAGCACGAGAACCAGCGTCACGTGCAGCACCTTTAAGTTCAATTAGCTCTTCACCAATCTCAGGCACTTCAACACGGAATAGTTCAGCTAGCATTTCTGGCTTCGAACGAGTAACGAAAAGCTGGAAACCACGAGCTTCTGGTTTAACTGCGTAAAGAAGACCACGAACACGGTCACCTGGACGGAAGTTTTCACGAGGAAGTTGGTCATCACGAAGGATTACCGCTTCAGCGTTGTTACCTAGGTCTAGGATAACAGTGTCACGGTTAACTTTCTTAACTGCGCCAGTTACTAGCTCGCCTTCGTTATCGATGAACTGCTCAACGATTTGAGCGCGTTCAGCTTCACGTACTTTCTGTACGATAACTTGCTTAGCCGTTTGAGTCGTAATACGGTCAAACGTTACTGATTCGATATCATCTTCAATGAAACCGCCAAGTTCGATCTCTGGGTCATCGTACTTTGCAGCTTCAATAGAGATTTCTTTTGTTGGGAATTCAACTTCCTCAACAGCTTCCCAACGACGGAAAGTTTCGAAATCACCCGTTTTACGGTCAATTTCAACACGAACTTCAATTTCTAGTTCGCTTTTCTTTTTTGTTGCCGTTGCAAGCGCGATTTCAAGCGCTTCAAAAATACGCTCACGAGGAACTGCTTTCTCATTTGAAACAGCTTCTACTACCGCCAAAATTTCTTTGTTCATTAATCTAGCCTCTTAAGCTCTTCTCTCTAGGAGAACTAAAATTTAGGGATCAGGTTAGCTTTCGCAATATTGCTCAGGACGAATTCTTCTTCTTGTCCTTCAACCAATACTTTCACTGTCTCGCCTTCGATAGATTGGATATCACCTTTCCATTTACGACGGTTGCCGACAGCCATTTTCAAAACGATGCTTACCTCGTGACCAATAAATTGTTGGTAATGCTCTGCTTTGAACAGTGGTCTCTCTAAACCTGGTGAAGACACTTCAAGGTTATAAGCCACTGAAATTGGATCTTCAACGTCCATTACGGCACTTACTTGGTGGCTAACTTCAGCGCAATCATCTACATTGATACCGTTTGGTGAATCGATGTAAATACGTAGCGTTGAGTGCTCACCAGCACGAATAAATTCTAATCCAACTAACTCATAACCTGATGCTGCTACTGGAGCGTCAAGCATTTCAGTAAGTTGTCTTTCTAAACCAGTCATTTAACCACTCCAGAAACAAAAAAAGGGCTCAAAGCCCAATTTAAATTCCAAGCAAACATTATCTAAATACATTTACAAATGCTTAGATAACAAAAAACCCCGTATAAGCCGGGGTTTTTGTTGCTGGACCCTTATATGTTAAGTGCCATCACATTCGATATCGCACCTAACTCACAGTGAGGTTCACACTGTGCAAACTTGCTACCAATACAAGCTATATAATAGCATTGAAATTGGTTGCGGGAGCCGGATTTGAACCGACGACCTTCGGGTTATGAGCCCGACGAGCTACCAAACTGCTCCATCCCGCGTCCGACTTGCGAGCATTATACGCCCAACAAGATGTTTTACAAGTTTGTAAACATGGTGCCGAGAGAGGGACTCGAACCCTCACACCCTAAGGCACTAGCACCTCATGCTAGCGTGTCTACCAATTTCACCATCTCGGCATCAAATCTTTACAGATTATTGTGGAATTTCGTCGCCTT
Organism: Vibrio sp. 10N.286.52.C3; assembly: GCF_041468865.1. Taxonomy (NCBI): domain Bacteria; kingdom Pseudomonadati; phylum Pseudomonadota; class Gammaproteobacteria; order Vibrionales; family Vibrionaceae; genus Vibrio; species Vibrio sp. 10N.286.52.C3. Next base: position 23,194 of record NZ_JBFRJM010000005.1, read on the forward strand.
GCGCCGGAACTTCACTCACTGCATCATCAGCTTGTTGAATCACCTGACCTTGGGTCGGGTCAATCCATTGTGACTCAGTTTTATGTGTAGACATATTACCAAGCACTAAGCTAAGGATAAAAAATGTAGTTGCAAAAATTGCAGTCATTCGGGTAAGGAAATTTCCTGAGCCACCAGCACCAAACACAGTGTTTGAAGCGCCAGCACCGAAAGAGGCTCCCATATCTGCGCCTTTACCTTGTTGAATCAACACTAGGCCAATTACACCAAGCGCTGCCAACAGGTAAATCACAAGTAGAACTGTAAACATTTTTCCACCTATGTTCCTAATTGTTGAGCCAGCGCCGTTCAAAAAACTATTTTTAAGAACAAGGCTAGCGACCTCCTAACTGAAGGCCGAGCAATACTAGCGAATGCGACGATGGCTGACAAGGAGAATTTGCTAAAAAATAAGCCTTTACCAAGTGAATGGTCAAAAAAAGGTCAAAAGCGACACAAAACTCATTTATGTCTCTTTTGACCGTTATATCTTTTGACCGTGATATAAGTCAACCACTTCTAATCACAAGCGCTATTCGCTGCGCCAGCTAAGTAAAAGGTTAAATTAGCAGTTTGCTTTTACTGCATCTGCAATCTTAAGCGCTGATGCTTGAACAAGCTCTGCATCTTCGCCTTCAACCATGACACGCAGTAGTGGCTCGGTACCAGACTTGCGTAATAGTACACGGCCTTTCTCGCCAAGCTCTGCTTCTACTTCAACAACCGCTGCTTTTACCGCTTCGGCTTCTAGTGGGTTTGAATCTCCGCTGAAACGAACGTTTTCTAGAACTTGAGGGTACAACGTCATGCCCTGAGACAACTCATTCAGTGTCATTTCGCTATCAACAACTGAAGCCAAAACTTGCAGAGCAGCAACGATAGCATCACCCGTCGTCACTTTATCTAGTAGGATAACGTGCCCCGAGTTTTCAGCGCCGATCTTCCAGCCTTTAGCAAGAAGCTGTTCCATTACGTAACGGTCACCAACAGCAGCACGTACAAACGGAATACCTAACTGCTTAAGGCCGTTTTCCATACCCAGGTTGGTCATTAGTGTACCAACAACGCCGCCTTTCAACTCACCGCGACGCAGTGCATCACGAGCAATAATGTAAGCGATTTGGTCGCCATCAACTTTGTTGCCTAGCTCGTCAACCATGATGATACGGTCACCATCACCATCAAAGCCAAGACCTAATGCCGCTTTTTCTTCAAGCACTTTTGCTTGCAGAGCACGTACATCCGTCGCACCGACTTCGTGGTTGATGTTAGTACCGTTTGGCTCAACACCAATCGCAACGACCTCAGCACCCAGTTCTTTAAATACAGCAGGCGCAATGTGGTAAGTCGCACCATGTGCACAATCGATAACGATCTTCATGCCAGCTAATGTCATTTTATGTGGGAACGTACTTTTACAGAACTCGATGTAACGGCCAGCCGCATCGTTCAAACGTACTGCTTTACCTAGCTCTGAAGAATCAACACATTCGATGTCTTTATCCAACTCTGCTTCAATTGCCAACTCGATATCGTCCGGCAGTTTTGTTCCCTCAGAAGAGAAGAACTTGATACCGTTATCGTAGTATGGGTTGTGTGATGCAGAGATAACAATACCGGCTTCAGCGCGGAAGGTTTGAGTTAGGTAAGCCACAGCAGGTGTTGGCATTGGGCCAGTAAACGTAGCCTGAAGACCAGCAGCAGCAAGGCCAGCTTCTAGCGCTGACTCAAGCATGTAACCAGAGATACGAGTATCTTTACCAATGATGACTTTCTTTGTGCCTTGCTTCGCAAGAACACGACCCGCAGCCCAGCCAAGCTTCAGAACAAAATCAGGTGTAATCGGGTACTGGCCTACTTTGCCACGTACACCATCTGTGCCGAAGTAACGTCTCTTATCAGACATATTGATTTTCCTTAATTATGATTAGTGATTGTTATTCATCACTTCGATTATCTTCATCGCTTCCAATGTATCTTCAACATCATGAACGCGAATAATTTGTGCGCCTTTGATTGCAGCGATGGTAGCGCAAGTGACGCTAGCAACCATGCAATCTGCTGGAGCTTTGTCTAGTAGCTTAAAGATCATCGACTTTCTCGACATCCCCGCTAAGACTGGCAACCCAAGCCTGTGAAACTTTTCAAGGTGCGCTAATAGGTGGTAATTATGCTCAATGGTTTTACCAAAACCAAAACCAGGATCAAGAATCAGCTGATCTTTTGATATACCAACAGCCTCACAAGCCTCCACCCTTTCTTTTAAGAACGCTTCAACATCCATTAGGACATCATCGTAATTAGGGTTAGCTTGCATGGTTCTTGGCTGACCTTTCATGTGCATCAGGCAAACTGGCACATTAGCATCGGCGGCCGCTTCCAGAGCTCCGGGCTCTTGCAGTGCGCGCACATCATTGATCAAATCAGCCCCCGCTTCAACGGCTTGGCGCATCACTTCAGCTTTACTGGTATCAATGGAGATCCACACATCAAACTTAGCGCGAATTGCTTTAATGGCAGGAATAACGCGAGCGAGCTCTTCTTCTAAAGGTACATCAGGTGCTCCCGGGCGAGTTGACTCACCACCAATGTCAATAATGCTAACACCAGCTTGAATCATTCGCTCTGCTTGCAGTAGAGCACTATCTAATGAATTGAATTTTCCGCCATCAGAGAAAGAGTCAGGCGTAACATTGAGGATACCCATCACATGTGGGCGGTCTAAAACGAGCGTTTTATTGTGTGCTTTTAATATCATGGAAGGTGGGTCTTAAAGGTAAAAACATCTAGGGCTAGAAACAGAAAAACCCTGAGCGTACTCAGGGTTTTAATTTAAAGCTTAGCAATTAAGAATCTTTGTTTTGAGCATCATCTGCTTCAGATTTAGCTTCTTCAACTTTCGACTCTTCAGCTTTTGGTTCAGCTGTTGCTTCTTCTGATTTCGCTTCAGGTTTAGCTTCTTCCTTTGCAGGTTCTGCTTTCGCCTGATCACCCCAACCCGCTGGCTCACGAATGTCGTCTTTGCGTTCCATCAAGTCATCAATCTGACCTGCATCGATCGTTTCGAACTTCATTAGAGCGTCTTTCATCGAATGCATGATATCCATGTTATCTTCAAGAATCTTCTTAGCTCTATCGTAGTTGCGGTCGATTAGAATACGAATTTCTTCATCGATCAGCTTAGTCGTATCGTCAGAAACATGTTTCGCTTGGCTCATACCACGACCTAAGAAAACTTCACCTTCTTCTTCTGCGTAAAGAAGAGGACCCAATTTCTCAGAGAAGCCCCACTGCGTAACCATCTTACGAGCAATATCAGTTGCACGTTCGATATCGTTAGACGCACCAGTTGACACTTTGTCTTTACCGTAAATAAGTTCTTCAGCAAGACGACCACCGTACAGGCTAGAAATCATAGACTCTAGATGTTGGCGAGACATGCTCACACGATCTTGCTCTGGCAAGTACATGGTTACACCAAGCGCACGACCACGTGGAATGATTGACACCTTGTACACTGGATCGTGTTCAGGTACCAAACGACCAACAATTGCGTGACCCGCTTCGTGGTAAGCCGTTGACTCTTTCACTTCTTCAGACATAACCATTGAACGGCGCTCTGCACCCATCATGATTTTGTCTTTTGCAAGTTCAAACTCAACCATAGATACATTGCGCTTGTTACCACGAGCAGCAAATAGCGCCGCTTCATTCACAAGGTTCGCAAGATCTGCACCAGAGAAGCCTGGAGTACCACGAGCGATCAGCGACGGTTCAACATCACCTGATAGTGGCACTTTACGCATGTGTACTTTAAGAATCTGTTCACGACCACGTACATCCGGTAGACCAACCACAACTTGACGGTCAAAACGACCAGGACGAAGTAATGCAGGGTCTAGTACGTCTGGACGGTTAGTCGCAGCGATAACGATAATACCTTCGTTACCTTCGAAACCATCCATCTCAACCAGCATTTGGTTCAGTGTTTGTTCACGTTCATCGTGACCACCACCAACACCAGCGCCACGTTGACGACCTACAGCATCGATTTCATCGATAAAGATGATACAAGGTGCCGCTTTCTTCGCTTGTTCAAACATGTCACGCACACGAGATGCACCAACACCAACAAACATTTCAACGAAGTCAGAACCAGAGATAGTAAAGAACGGTACTTTCGCTTCACCGGCAATCGCTTTTGCAAGCAATGTTTTACCCGTACCAGGAGGACCAACCAACAGGATACCTGTCGGGATCTTACCACCTAGCTTTTGGAAGCGGCTTGGGTCACGAAGGTAGTCCACAAGCTCTTTCACGTCTTCTTTTGCTTCGTCACAACCAGCAACATCAGCAAACATGGTTTTGATTTGTTCTTCGCTCATCATTCGAGCTTTACTCTTACCGAAAGACATCGCGCCTTTACCGCCGCCGCCGCCTTGCATTTGACGCATGAAGAAAATCCATACACCAATCAGTAAGATCATTGGGAACCATGAGATGAAGATAGTGCCAAGCAGGCTCTGCTCTTCAGGTGGTGTACCCTGAACTTTTACGTTTTGATTAATTAAGTCATCAAGTAGCTTTTGATCATAAACAGGCATGTAAGTTACATACTTAGAACCACCACCACGACGTGTGAAAGTGATTTCGCTGTTATTGAACTGTGCGTCTTGAATCTGGCCTTGGCCAACTTCCTGTACAAACGTGGTGTAATCTACTGCTCTGCCGTTACTTTCCCCAGGGCCGAAGCTCTGGAATACCGACATCAACACTACCGCGATAACAAGCCACAGAATTAAATTTTTTGCCATGTCACTCAAGGTGTAAGCCTCTCGATAACTAATTGTAATTAAAGGTAGGGTACTACAGTTTGTAACCTGTAGCCATGTTGTTAACTCTCACTCTTGGAAGAGAATCGTTAACCTTTGTAACCAGTGGCTACGATAAACACTTCACGAGATCGAGCTCGAGAAGAGTCGGGTTTTCTAACTTTTACTGTTTTAAACATCTCACGGACGTCCTTAACGTATTGGTCAAACCCTTCGCCTTGGAATACTTTTACAACAAAACTACCATTGGTAGCTAGAACTTGTCGACACATATCCAAAGCTAATTCAACTAAATACATAGCTCTTGGCTGATCCACAGAATTGTTGCCTGCTATATTAGGTGCCATATCTGACATCACGACATCAACCATGTTTGGTTGTATACGTTCCAACAAGGCATCTAGCACAGCTTCTTCGCGGAAATCGCCTTGTAAAAAGCTAACACCAGCAATCGGATCCATTGGTAACAAGTCACACGCAATGATTTGTCCGTTGTCTCCAACAATCTTAGCAGCATATTGAGACCAACCGCCAGGTGCTGCACCCAAATCCACAATGGTCATCCCAGGAGACAGCAATTTATCTTTCGTTTGAATCTCTTCCATTTTGAAATAAGCACGTGAACGATAGCCTTTCTTTCTTGCTTCATTTGCGTACTTGTCGTCGAAGTGTTCCTTCAACCAACGGCCTGAACTGGCCGAGTGTTTCTGTTTGCTCATTGGATACCTAAATTGGAGGAAAGTACTAATTGCTGAATAAATTATAGTCTTCAGCTTTAGATGGCGTTAAAATAGGTTTTTTCAACCCTAATAGTAAAGAAAATTGGCCGCGTAATGAACCTAAGTACCAAACAAAAGCAGCATCTAAAGGGCCTAGCTCACAGTTTAAAACCTGTTGTGCTAATGGGCGCAAATGGACTTACTGAAGCTGTTCTAGCGGAAATCGAATTAGCTCTAGACCACCACGAACTGATCAAGATTAAAGTTGCATCAGAAGACCGTGAGACTAAGCAACTGATTATCGATGCAATTGTACGTGAAACTAAAGCTGAGAAAGTACAGACTATCGGTAAAGTTCTAGTACTGTTCCGCCAGTCAGAAGCACGTAAAATCGAGATTCCACGTAAATAAGCGAGTTTGATATAAGCTAACTTCACTAATAGGAAGCCACAGCGCTTATCTTTTAGTGTAGCGTGAGAAACGAAAAAGGTCGCATTTAGCGACCTTTTTACTTATCAGAAACAAAGAAAATTCAATTAGATATATTCTACTTTGTCGATTTCGAAGTCTTTGTCACCACCAGGGGTAGAGATCATGACTTCGTCGCCTTCCATTTTACCGATAAGACCGCGAGCAATTGGCGATTTCACAGAAATGCGACCCGTTTTGATGTCTGCTTCGTCTTCTGAAACGATTTGGTAGCGGAACTCATCATCGGTATCCACATCAATCAGTGTCACTGTCGTACCAAAGATAATCTTGCCCGTATTATCCATTTGCGTTACATCGATGATCTGAGCCAGTGATAGCTTATATTCAATATCACGGATCTGAGCTTCACAAATACCCTGCTCTTCACGAGCGGCGTGGTATTCAGCATTCTCTTTCAGGTCACCTAGTTCACGTGCTTCACCAATAGCTGCTGAGATAACAGGGCGTAGCTTAAGTAGGCGATCTAATTCGTCACGTAGCTGCTGAGCGCCACGTACTGTCATTGGAACCTTTTCCATTTTTTACCTCTATGCCAAAGCTTTCTTTGGCCAACATAAATACACCCAACGTATTTATTGGGTGATAGAAACAAAACGATTTGGCTTAGTGTAAACAAACTTTATGGCTAAATCACCTTTATTCCACTTTGCGTTATAAAAGCTTTATCTAGGTCTAAATTACAGACATCACAAAAATGAATAATAACCTCCCCATCAATAAGTGGAGAGCTAAATACCTAAAAAAACAAAAAACAAACAAAATAAACACAGATCACACTTTTATAAAATACACTCAAAAACAACCACTTAAACAAAAAAGATATAATAAAACAGTGTTCATTTTTTAGTTTTATATCATTTTACTAACTGACCATGGAACTTTAGAGGTAAAAAGTAACCCATGGATTGCACTGGCATTTTCAGACTTCTGTTCTAATCATGATTATGAAGCCTGATTAATACAGGCAATACACAAAAGGGTTCAAATCCTTAATAAAACTTCTATGGACAGTAATTAGGAAATAATAACATGAACAAGACTATGATCGCGCTTGCTGTATCTGCTGCAGCTCTTGCTACTAACGCAGTGGCAGCCGACGGTAAACAAGCTGGTGATATTGCCGGTACTTCTGTATACAGCTCAAACGGCACTTCTCTAGAGATCGGTGGTCGTGCGGAAGCTCGCCTATCTCTAAAAGATGGCAAAGCACAAGACAACACTCGTGTACGTCTTAACTTCCTAGGTAAAGTTGAAATCCAAGACGGCCTATACGGCGTTGGTTTCTACGAAGCAGAATACAACGCAAACGACTACGAAGGCGATGCTGATTCTATCGATCACCGTTACACATACGCTGGTATCGGCGGTACATTCGGTGAAGTAACTTACGGTAAAAACGACGGTGCGCTAGGCGTTATCACAGACTTTACCGATATCATGTCTTACCACGGTAACTCAGCGGCATACAAAATTGCAGCGGCTGACCGTACAGACAACATGCTTTCTTACAAAGGTGAATTCCAAGATCTAGCAGTTAAAGCAAGCTACCGTTTTGCAGATCGTACAGATTCAACAACTGACACTGGTTTCGATGACAACAACGAAGATGGCTACTCTCTATCTGCTATCTATGCAATCGGCGATTCTGGCGTTAAGCTAGGTGCAGGTTACGCTGATCAAGCAGAGCAAAACGAATACATGCTAGCGGCATCTTTCCGTACTGAAGCTCTATACTTTGCTGGTGTATTCACAGACGGTGAACTATCGAAAGACAACGGTGACTACACTGGCTACGAATTCGCAACTGCTTACACGCTAGACAAAGCTGCATTCACGCTAACGTACAACAACGCAGAAACAGATGGTGATACATCAGCTGATAACGTTGCTGTTGATGCGACTTACTACTTCAAGCCTAACTTCCGTACTTACATCTCGTACAACTTCAACCTTATCTCTGAAGGTGACAAGTTCGGTACAGCTGATACTGTAGTTAACCGTGGTGCAACTAAAGCACAAGCTGAAGACGAGCTAGCTATTGGTCTACGTTACGACTTCTAATTCTGATTATCTAATTGATTAATTAGTTAATTGAGAATCAAAACGCCCGCTATCTAGCGGGCGTTTTTTATATCTGTATACTGAAAACATCAGCCATCCAAGAAATCTTCTATGCGCCTTCTATCCACACTACTGGTATGTAGTTTTTCCATTAGCGCTTTCTCAATTAACGCTTTCGCTTATTCACCACTAGATAAGCTGCTTGATGGCAGTAGCACCAGTGTGATTTTGGAATCCCTGACGGGCGATTCAAACAAAATGAATTCCAACAGTGATGGCTTCTATCCTCCCGCTAGTACTTTAAAGCTGGTGACAGCGTTGGCGGCTAAGTTGGAGTTAGGAGATGACTTTCACTACACGACCAGCATTGCTCGTTCTAGGAATGACTCTATCATTTCATTTAGTGGCGACCCAACCCTGCAACGAGAACAGCTTAAAAGCCTTTTAGCTCAATACGCTAAGTCTCAATCAAGAACTATCAAAGGCAACTTATACCTCGATAACTCGACTTTTACGGGCTATCAGCGAGCGGTGGGTTGGCCTTGGGACATTCTAGGGGTTTGTTACAGCGCGCCTTCTAGTGCAATGACCTTGGACAGCAACTGCGCACAAGCCTCTATTTATACAAAAGATAATGGTGCGACACGCGTTTATATTCCCGCTCACTACCCGATAGACGTTACAACCACTGCCGCCACGGTAACTCGCTCTGGGCAGAAGGCGACACAATGCGACTTAGAGCTAATAACGACACCAGATAACGCTTACAAGCTCTCTGGTTGCTTGGTTGAGCGTAAAAAGCCACTGCCACTCAAGTTCGCGATTCAAAATCCAGAACTTTACACCTATCAAGTCGTTACATCGCTTCTCAAAGAACTGAAAATAGAAGTAAAAGGTGATGTGATTATTGGTAAAAAAGCGAAAGCAGACAAAACCACGTTAGTCGCTAGTCACAACTCAGAAAAGCTTCCTGAACTGCTCGATATCATGCTCAAGAAGTCGGATAACCTTATCGCAGATAATCTAACTAAAACGCTAGGAGCGACATTTTATGTTCAACCGGGTAGCTTCAATAACGGTACTGAAGCGATAAAACAGATACTGCTGACCAAGGCTAATATTGACCTCAGTAAAGCGCAGCTCGTCGATGGTTCAGGGTTATCCAGAAATAACCGAATGAGGTCACAGACCATGGCTCAAGTGCTTCGTTATATCTGGGAAAACGATCAACAGCTCAACCTGATTGAGGCTATGCCTACATCTGGCACTGATGGAACGCTCAAATACCGTCAAAGCATGAGAAAAGCACCGATTCAAGGCAACATTATCGCCAAAAGTGGTTCTCTATACGGCAGTTACAACATGGCGGGATACGGATTAGATAAGGCGGGAAAACCAAGCTCTCTGTTTGTGCAGTTTGTTCGTGATTACTTCCCTGAAGAACAAGATCCAGACAAACCAGTGGAAGCACCTATCACCCAGTTTGAACGTGCTTTCTACAAAGATGTGGTCGAGTTCAGTCAAACACAAAGCAAATCTAAGTAATGCTTAGCTCTGTGTAAACTTCTACTCAAACAATAAAAATGGCGCTGAAGACCTTCAATCTGCAGCGCCATTTTTGTTTCTCAGATGTATTTAGCTATTTTTATAGGTGCCTATTTTTATAGGAGCTAAGCGATACCGAGGAATGAGTTCACCACAGTGAAGTAGATCCACATTCCTGAGATATCCACTATCGATGCAAGTACTGGACTTACTAACACCGCTGGATCAAGCTTAAATAGCCTAGCGACTATCGGTAACCCGCCGCCGAGCACGGTTGATATGGTCACCTGAATAAACAACGCTACCGCAATCGCTAACGCAATCATGTTGATGTCATAGCCACCTGTCGATTGGTTTTCGCTAAATAGCAGAATACGTCCAATCATCACTACAGCAATCGCTAGAGCTAGACAAATAGCAACTCTAAACTCTTTCCACAGAACATTAGCCCATTGGCGTTTTTTTAACTCACCTGTGGCTAAGGCTCTGATAACCAAAGTCGCGGCTTGTGTTCCGGTGTTACCACCAGCAGCAGCAATTACCGGCATGTAGATTGCCAAAAGTACCAACTGACTGAGAATGTCTTCATACTGAGCAATGATAAGCCCTGAGACGATTCCCAATAGTGCTAACGAAATAATCCAACCGATACGCTGCCTGACGTGGCTCATGACGCCAGTCGAAAGGTAACCCTGTTGAGGTTCTACCTCAGAGTAGATCAGCCCTAGTTGGTGAGCTAGATGTCGAGAGCGCTTCTCAAAGCCCTGCTCTTCTAGCTCACTAAGTAAAGTCTGAATCGTACTCAAAGAGCATTGCCCCAGCACTAGCACCGCATCTTCGAGCGGCATTCGATTCAAAAGATTAATTTGTTGTTCACGTCCGTACTGTTGAAATGCATTCGATACAGCTTGGATGTCTTGCTCTGTGTACAAAGCTTCGATAGATAAAAAAGTGTTGTTCATTACCGTCATGGCGAATCTCCCGATTGGCAAAGGTAACGACCATCAAAACAAGTAGCCTATAGCTAATACACCAAGAGCGTACAGCTAAGCGCACCAAGAGCTGAAAGCTACTGATGTGTCTACTTGTTAGAATCTAGTGTGTGGAAAAGAATGCGGGGGAAAACAAAGATACCCTACCTGAACGGCAGGACAATAGATCAATACCGAGACAGGTTATTCTTCTCCATTCAAACTAGGAGGATGGTCGGTATTGTTCATAAAAATCTCCAGAATTACTGTCAATTTGACAGCGCGCATAGTGTAGCAATAGGCGTTTCAAAGTTTCGTCAACTTTAAGTCAATAAAAAAGGCATCCGTGGATGCCTTTGGTTCAATTATTGATGTGCATTATTACTTAATAGTAATACGAGCAAACTTACGCTTACCTACTTGGTAAACGGCAGTACCTGCTTCAGGCACGAATTTGCTGTCTTCAATCTTCTCGCCTTCGATCTTAGCAGCGCCTTGCTTGATCATACGCATCGCATCAGAAGTCGAGTTTACAAGACCCGCTTCTTTTAGAACGTTCGCAATTGGCAGGCCTGCTTCGAATTCAAACTCCGGCATTTCATCAGGAACTTGGTTCTTAGCAAAACGGTTAACGAACTCTTGCTCAGCGGCTTCAGCATCTGCTTCACTGTGGAAACGAGCGATGATCTCTTTAGCAAGAAGCACTTTAACGTCACGCGGGTTCTTACCTGCATCAACGCCAGCTTTCAGTTCCGCAACTTCTTCAAGAGGACGGAAAGACAGCAGCTCGTAGTAGCTCCACATTAGATCGTCAGAGATAGACATGATCTTACCAAACATCTCGCTTGGTGCTTCGCTAATACCGATGTAGTTATGCGCAGACTTAGACATCTTCTTAACACCGTCTAGACCAACAAGTAGTGGCATCATTAGTACCGCTTGTGGTTTTTGACCTGCTGCTTTTTGCAGTTCACGACCCATTAGAAGGTTAAACTTCTGGTCAGTACCGCCAAGCTCAACGTCGCTCTCTAGTGCAACAGAGTCGTGACCTTGTAGAAGTGGGTACATGAATTCGTGGATTGCGATCGGTTGACCACCAGCGTAACGCTTTTTGAAGTCATCACGCTCAAGCATACGAGCAACAGTTTGGTTAGAAGCAAGACGAATCATGCCTTCAGCGCCAAGCTCAGATAGCCATTCAGAGTTGAAACGAATTTGCGTCTTCGCAGGATCTAGAATCTTGAATACTTGCTCTTTGTAAGTTTCAGCATTCTTCAATACGTCTTCGCGGCTTAGCGGTGGACGTGTTGAGTTTTTACCTGATGGGTCACCAACCATTGCAGTGAAATCACCGATAAGGAATGTCACTTCATGACCAAGCTCTTGGAAAGCACGAAGCTTGTTAAAGATAACCGTATGGCCTAGGTGGATATCTGGAGCTGTTGGATCGGCACCCAGCTTAATGCGTAAAGGACGACCTTCTTTTAGTTTTGCAATCAGTTCGTCTTCTGGAATCAGTTCTTCTACGCCACGTTTGATCTCGGCTAGTGCAGCTTCAATACTCGCCATTCTTGTTCACTCCCACAGATTTGGCAAAAATACATTAATTAGACATCTTACTTGAATAGCGATGTATTTTGAAACCAGTTACACTATTCCGTCGTCGATTTTCATAATATTTACAGAACGAACCGGAACATGTTGTCTATTTTTGCACGCCTTCCTATTTTGCACCGGGCTTTTATCGCATTTTTTAGTGCCATAATTTTCGTCGCGATTTTCTTATTCCCCGACGTCAACAGTTTGCGTGACGATTCGGGCGCTTTAGTTGTGGGAAAACATTACCCACTGACAATCAATGCCTCTGCACTTATTAGCTCAAGTGACGCTCCACCGACGGCAGTGCTCAATTGGGAGAAATACACCGTTCGCTCTGGCGAAAGCACCTCTGTTTTATTTGAACGTATTGGCCTCTCATACCGTCTGCTGATCACGCTACTCAATACCAATAATGATATTAAGAAGCAGCTGTCTAACCTAAGACCTGGTGATGTCTTGCAGTTCGGCTTTGATGAAAACAACGACCTTATTCAGTTAAAACGACAACTTAGTGCGTTTGAAAGCTTCAAGATCACTAAATCTGGCGATTCTTTCTCATCAAGTTTCGACAAAAAAGAAGTGGTATACCAATACAATTATGCCGAAGCCAACATCACCTCTAACTTCTGGAACGCTGGCGTCAGCGCAGGTTTAACCGCAAACCAAATTATGGAACTGGCGGGCATCTTCGGTTGGGATATCGACTTTGCGTTAGATATTCGTAAGAACGACAGCTTCAAAATCTTATACCAAGAGAAAGTGGTTGAAGGTGAAGTAGTTGGTCGCGGTAAGATCATGGCAGCCGTATTCAAAAACCAAGGCGATTCATTTACCGCGGTATTGGATGATAAAAGCGGCAACTACTTCGATGAAAATGGTCGTGCGATGAAGAAGGCGTTCTTGCGCTCACCAATTGATTTTCGTCGCGTAACATCGAACTTTAACCCTACCAGGAGACACCCAGTAACCGGTAAGATTCGAGCTCACCGCGGTACTGACTACGCAGCCCCTGTTGGCACGCCTATCTGGGCAGCCGGTGACGGTATTGTTCAGAAGTCAGGTTACAACCAATTCAATGGTAACTACGTGTTCATCCGCCACAGCAACACCTACATCACCAAGTACCTGCACATGAAGCGACGTATGGTGAAAACCGGTCAGCGCGTAAAACAAGGCCAAACCATTGGTACTTTGGGCGGTACAGGCCGTGTGACTGGCCCGCACTTACATTATGAATTCTTGGTTAATGGCGTACATAAAAATGCGCGTACCGTGAAATTGCCTCAATCCAAGTCGTTAACTGGTAAAGCAAAAGCAACCTTTATTGCCAACTCAGAGATTCGATTAAGAAACCTTGAGCGATACGGTCAGTTACTAGCGACTAACTAGGCGTTTGTAGCTTCACTGCAAAATAGAAAAATGCAAAGAGCGCCCATCAAGGCGCTCTTTTTTATGCTCACATACCACAACTAGCTACTGTTTTTCAGGTTTGTTGTTCCGTCCAAGCATTAACAAACAAGGGGTTAATACTAAAGTCAGCACCGTGGCAAACGCCAAACCACCAGCAATAGCGGTCGCAAGCTGTGACCACCATTGTGTACTTGGCGCGCCAAACTCTATCTTTTGATTAATCAGGTCGATGTTCATCTCTAACACCATCGGCATTAAACCTAAGATAGTCGTAACCGTCGTGAGCATTACTGGCCTTAAACGCTGAACACCGGTTCTTAGAATCGCATCTCGCTTGTCCAAGCCTCTTTTGATGAGCTGATTATAAGTATCAATCAACACGATGTTGTTGTTCACGACTATGCCGGCGAGCGCTATTACCCCAATTCCCGACATCACAATGCCAAACGGACGTTGGAAGATCAGTAAGCCAACGAACACGCCAACGGTCGAAAACAATACAGCACTCAGAATCAAAAACGCTTGATAGAAGCTATTGAACTGAGTAATCAGAATCAAAGCCATTACCGCCAAAGCAACCAAGAAAGCACTTTGTATAAAGGCTGACGAGTTTTCTTGTTCTTCGTTTTGACCACGGATGCGAAATTCCACGCTACTCGGCAGCCCTAGCTCACTCAATGCTTGTTCGATCTTTGGTAGTTCGAGAGCAAGGTTATACCCTTCTTCCATATCCGCCATGATGTTCACCACACGCTTGCCATCAAGGCGTTTAATGGTGTCTTGCTTATGGTCGGGAACGATCTGAGCGAAATTAGTAATAGGTACTAAACCTGCTGGCGTTTTCACCCTAAGCTGGTCGAAGCGCCCGATATCACGCTTATCATTAGGGTAGCGCACCAAGATATCGACCTCTTCTGAAGAGTCATCGGGCAGATAATCACCAATCTTGAGACCATTAGTCACGAATTGAACGGTATTACCCACTAAGGTCGCATCAGCTGCAAAGCGCGCAGCATCGTCGCGGCGAATATCCACCTTCCAATCGATGCCATCTTTACTCGCAGTATCGCTGATATTGGTCAGTGCTTTATTTCCATCAGCCCAACCTCTCACAATTTTTGCAGCCTGATTGAGCTGCTCTGGAGTTCTTGCCGACAGCTCAATCACTAAGTCATTTTCAACCGGAGGCCCAGCATCAGGGAACTTATATTCAATCTCAACACCAGCGTATTGATCGGTTTGTACCTTCAACTCATCAATAATCGCCTTAACGCTGCGTCGATATTGCCAGTCAACAGGCGTAATTGAGATCAAACCAATCTGGTCGTCACCACCAGTACGCGTGTAAACGGTATCGAACTCATCATGATTGAGCATCATCAGTTCAATATCACGCATGATGTCATCCTTTTCTTGGATAGACAGATCCCCATGCGAGCGAACTTTGACATTAAAGAATGGCGGATCAACTTCTGGGAAGAACTCTGCACCTAGACCCGCTTTTGAATAAGTAAAACCAACTGCAACCGCGAGCAGTGCCGCACTGAACAAAATCTTAAAGGGGTGTTTAATCGCTAAAGAAAGCGTGTGGTAGTAAGCCTTGGTTAAACCAGTAGCCTGTGAAAAGTCACCATTATGCAGTGCGACCATTCGAGCTTGGCTTTTAGACGATACGTATTGAGGTTTGCCAATCAAACCGCCCAGCACGGGCACAAACAACAACGCCATGATCAATGATGCAGTTAAAGTCGCGATCAGAGTTAGTGGTAAGAACTTCATAAATTCGCCCGTCACATCAGGCCAAAACAGTAACGGAGCAAATGCGGCTAAGGTTGTGGCAGTCGATGCGGTTATCGGCCACGCCATCCGTTTCGCTGCATCTCGGTAAGCGGCTTTGCGCCCTTCACCCTCTTGCATTCGCCTGTCTGCAAATTCGGTCACCACAATCGCACCGTCTACTAGCATCCCCACCGCCATAATCAGAGAGAACAGCACTACGATGTTGACGGTTAAGCCAAACACCGAAAGAACCAATAACCCGGTTAGGAATGAGCCTGGAATGGAAATACCCACTAACAAAGCGGTACGCACACCAAGAATCGCGATGATAACGATCACCACCAGAATAATGGCGGATAAGATATTGTTTTGCAGATCATTAAGCATGATCTTCACATCTTTAGATTCATCCCAGGTGTATTTGACCAACAGGTTATTTGGCCATTCCGCTTGCTGCTGAGCACCAGCCATTACCGCTTTGACTAGCTCAACGGTTTCGATGATGTTCTCACCTGCACGCTTCTTGATATCCAACACCACCGCAGATTTGCCATCTAAACGAGCAAAACTTTCAGGATCTCGAAACGCTCGACGAACCGTAGCGACATCGCCAAAAGTGACCACCTGCTTGCCATCCACTTTAATAGGCAACTCAAGCACGTCTTTTAAGGAGTTAAATACCGAAGGGACTTTGACAGAAAAACGTCCGTAGCCAGTATCAACAAAACCTGCGGCCACCACTCGATTGTTCAGAGCGATCAGATTATAGATATCCGCTTGATCTAAGCTGTAGCTCTCCATCAATAACGGATCGACAATGATCTCGACGATGTCAGCGCGATCGCCCGCAATATCGACTTCAAGGATTTGGCGATAGCTTTCTAATTTGTCTCCAAGCTCTCGGGCAATTTGCACTATGGTGCGCTCAGGAACGGTACCGAATAGCACAACAGACAAAACAGGTTGCTCAGAAGCCAGCGTCACCTCATTTACGGTCGGTTCGTCACTGTCTTCTGGTAGTTTTGGTTTAGCCAGATCAACCGCGTCACGCACATCGGCCATTGCTTTGGTGAGATCTACGCCAACATTAAACTCCAACACAACAGAGGCATGCCCTTCTGCTGCGGTTGCTGTCATCTC
This sequence comes from Vibrio sp. 10N.286.52.C3, assembly GCF_041468865.1. Taxonomy (NCBI): domain Bacteria; kingdom Pseudomonadati; phylum Pseudomonadota; class Gammaproteobacteria; order Vibrionales; family Vibrionaceae; genus Vibrio; species Vibrio sp. 10N.286.52.C3. Next base: position 39,781 of record NZ_JBFRJM010000005.1, read on the forward strand.
TTTTACGCCTTCAATCGACCTCAGCTCTTGCTCAATAGGTCGAACCAATAAACGTTCTGCATCCGTTGGCGAGATCCCTTGGTGCCCGACCGAAACATAGATAATTGGGATGGTAATGTCTGGGCTCGATTCCTTAGGTATCGTGATATAGGTGACGACACCGGCTACAAGGATTAACGCTAAAAGGGAGAGCATTGTTCGAGCACGAGACAAGGCTGCATCAATAATTGAATACATCGGTTATCTCCTACTCTGCGGTTACGTTAGAGAGTTCAGCGACTTGCTCAACAGCAATCACCGAATCACCATCACGCACAAACCCTTGGCCTACTGTGATGATATCGACGCGTTGACCTAGCCCCGTGAGCCACACTCCATCTTGTTCGGCCTTTACTAGCTGAATGCCTACAAACTTCACCGTTGGTGAGTCATCGACTGAAACCAAGGTTTTGACCCCTAGGTTACCCGCCTCATCCAATGCTAGCATCGCCGGTGTTATCTTTATTGCATCTCTTGTTTCTAGGTTGAGTTTAACTTCGGCACTGACACCTGCTGGTAATAGGCCTTTAGAGTTATCGATTTCTATCTCGATTGGGAAGGTATTAGTAGCAACAGAAGAGATACGAGAAACATAGCGTAAACGGCCTTCCGCTTCTTCTCGCCCTAACAAACGAACCAAAGCAGATTGATTGACTAGCAAATGTTGGATATGACGCTCACTGACATCCGCCTCAATAACCAAAGGATCGAGGTCAATCACGCCAGCAACAGGATCGCCAACACTAACGAAATCACCGAGCTCCACCATCAAATCTTGAACCACACCCGAAAAAGGCGAAGTAATCACAGTATTCTTTAAAGCCAACTCCGCATTGCGCATCATGGCTTTTGCTTCTGTTAATGAAGCCTCAGCTGTGGTGTAGGCGATTTCACCTTGCAGTCCTCTTTTCTTCAGTGACTGCGCCGCTTTGAACTCTTTCTGCTTCAAGCGATATAACGCAGATGCTCGCTCTAGTTGAATCTCTAAATCACCCTTATCTATCTGGGCAATGGCTTGTCCTGCTTTAACCACCCTCCCCTTAACAACATTCAATCTGACAATCTTACCCGCGACTTCTGCACCTAGACGAGCATGCCTATCGGGCGCCGTTCTTCCATAGAGATCAATCGTTTTAAAGGTCGGTGATGAGGTGAAGGTTTGAAAGGAAACCTTAGCCAGCGGAATTTCTGTTGCTTTTTTCTCAGGCGACTCTTCTGCTTGCCCTACGCCTAAACCAAGCCAGATCGACAACAACACGACTAGAGTCAGAGAAACCAGCCACGGCTGCTTCAATTTCTGAAAAAGTGGTGAGTTAGAAAATAGAGTGGGCATAACAAATCCTTTTGTCCGATGTCATTCAGGCGCGCTAGTTGGCTTAATAGCGTGATGTGCAACTTCCTTATGCACAAAGGTAACCTTAACAGACCAATCCTCAACGAAGTTGGACGCTATCGACAGTTTAAAAAATATGCCGTGTACTAAAAATGAGAGGAATGCTTTGAAAAGTAATAAGTTACTAAGTAAAAACAAAAACGCCGAACATAAGTTCGGCGTTTGAAATGTATCTAATACAGCTTTGAGCTCAAGCTATTTTCAACTCATGCTATACGCTGAATGATGCGCCACAACCACATGTTGTTGTAGCGTTCGGGTTGTTCACAAAGAAGCGTGCGCCTTCTAGGCCTTCAGTGTAATCAACCATGCCGCCCATTAGGTATTGTAGGCTCATTGGATCAACAACCAGCGTTACACCGCTGTTTACAATTGTAGTGTCGCCATCATTTACTTTTTCATCAAATGTGAAGCCGTATTGGAAACCGCTACAACCACCACCTGTAATGTATACACGCAGTTTTAGTTCTGGGTTTTCTTCTTCAGCAATTAGCGTTTGTACGCGGGTAGCTGCTGCATCAGAAAAAGACAATGGGATATTTACTTCGCTCACGACAACCTCTCTTACCTGTGTCAAAAACAACATGATACAAATCTAATTCGAGACCATAGTTGTTGAGTATTTTCTTATATTCCGGTGATTATCTAATACCTGACTGAAACGTTCAAGTATTCACCACAGGATCGGTCCTTTTACTGCTGTAAACTCGCCAATATCTAACAATTAAAACGTGTAACCACACAAAACAACCAGATTCGGGTGATTATCTGGGCGAAAGCATTCCTAGTTGGATTAGGGATAGGTACAATGCGTGCCAATTGGTCCGACAGTCAAAAGAGGATATATCAATGACCAAATCAGCAGAGCTGTACGAAAAAGCACAGCAAACCATTCCTGGTGGCGTAAACTCTCCAGTTCGTGCATTCAATGGCGTAGGTGGTTCTCCAATCTTCGTTGAACGCGCTGATGGCCCACTTATTTTTGATGCTGATGGTAAAGCGTATATCGATTACGTTGGCTCTTGGGGTCCAATGATCCTTGGTCACAACCACGCGGTTATTCGTGACGCAGTTATTGCAGCAGCTCAACGCGGCCTTAGCTTCGGTGCTCCAACCGAAACTGAAATCAAAATGGCTGAACTGGTATCTGAGATGGTTCCATCAATGGAACAGCTACGTATGGTGAGCTCAGGTACAGAAGCAACAATGAGCGCGATTCGTCTAGCTCGTGGCTTCACTGGTCGTGACAAAATTCTTAAGTTTGAAGGCTGCTACCACGGCCACGCAGACAGCCTACTTGTAAAAGCTGGTTCTGGCGCACTGACTTTAGGTCAACCAAGCTCTCCAGGCGTACCGGCTGATTTTGCGAAACTAACGCTAACAGCAACCTTCAACAATCTAGATTCAGTACGTGAAATCTTCGCAGCAAACAAAGGCGAGATCGCTTGTATCATCGTTGAGCCAGTAGCGGGTAACATGAACTGTATCCCTCCTGTAGAAGGCTTCCACGAAGGTCTACGTGAAATCTGTGATCAAGAAGGTGCATTGCTAATCTTTGATGAAGTAATGACAGGTTTCCGCGTTGCTGAAGGTTGTGCTCAGGCTTACTACAACATCAAGCCAGACCTAACGTGTCTTGGTAAAGTGATTGGCGGCGGCATGCCTGTCGGTGCTTTCGGTGGTCGTAAAGACGTGATGCAATACATCGCACCAACTGGCCCTGTTTACCAAGCGGGTACGCTTTCAGGTAACCCTGTTGCAATGGCTGCTGGCTACGCATGTTTGAACCTTCTACGAGAAGAAGGCAACGAAAAGCGTCTAGCTTCAAAAACTAAGCAGTTGGCAAAAGGCTTCAAGCAACTTGCTGACAAGCACGGCATCCCGATGCTAGTTCATCAAGTTGGCGGTATGTTTGGTTTCTTCTTCACTGACCAAGAAACTGTGACGTGCTACGAAGATGTAACTAAGTGTGATGTAGAACGCTTCAAGCGCTTCTTCCACCTAATGTTAGATCACGGTGTTTACCTTGCACCTTCAGCATTCGAAGCAAGCTTTACTTCTCTTGCTCATGGTTCAAAAGAACTTGATGCAACACTAGAAGCTGCTGACCGCTCTCTTGCGATCATTGCTGCTGAAAGCAAATAATCGAAAGCACTTTATAAGTCGCTAACCGATTGAATTTAGGGCTGCATTAAATGCAGCCCTTTTTTATATATCGCGCTCACCAGCCACAAATATGACAGCTTATTTAGCCGTCGACTAAGGCTAAAGCTGAACCAAAAGCATTAACGTTCCCAGAAAAGGAAAACCAACAACATCAAGGTACCAAGGAACATTCTGAACCAAGGGATCTCTTTTTTTGTTTGCTGTTCTTCGTCTTGGCATTTCTTATCTTTATTACAGCATCCCATTATCAAAACTCCTCATTGCTAACTCTCTGTTTTGCAGCCATTATAAACTCAGAACGCAAATATAGAGACCATTACCGTGTCAGAAAAACTCAAAATCAATTCCAGCCACTGGGTGATCATCATTGCCCTACTCGCGGCGGCTTATGCTTGTTACTTGCTTATCGAGCCATACGTTAACTCTATCGTGATGGCCTTTATCATTTCACTATTGATGTTCCCAATCCATGAGTGGCTTGAAAAAAAGCTCCCGAATAAAGAAAACATCGTCTCTCTGCTGTCTTGTATCATACTGACCTTCATTATTGTTATCCCTTTATTGGCAGTATTCGCAGCAATTGTTCAGCAAGGTTCTCTGTTCTCTCAGAATACTTACCAATGGGTGACCCACGGTGGCATTCAGACTCTGTTTGCTCATCCGTTAGTGGTCAAAGCGCTGTCATTTGTGAATAACTACCTGCCTTTCGACAACATTGAGCCCCAAGCCATCGCACAAAAAGTCGGTGAGTTTGCGACCAGCTTTGGTTCTAAGCTAGTTGGTATCAGTGCCAAAATCTTAGGTGACGCAACCAATTTCTTGATGGATTTCTTCTTGATGCTGTTCGTTTTGTTCTTCTTATTAAGAGATCATGACAAAATCATCAGTGTGGTTCGTCATATTCTGCCGCTGTCTCGTAGCCAAGAAGACAAACTTCTAACAGAGATAGAACAAGTATCTAAATCAGCAGTAATGGGCTCATTCTTAACCGCAATCGCGCAAGGTTTTGCCGGCGGTTTAGGTATGTGGATTGCCGGTTTCCCAGGTCTATTCTGGGGTACTATGATGGGCTTTGCCTCTTTCATCCCAGTTGTGGGTACCGCATTAATCTGGATTCCAGCAGCAACCTACTTGTTCCTAACTGGTGATACCACGTGGGCGATTTTCCTAACGGTTTACTGTGTAGCGATTGTTGGTTCAATTGATAACCTTCTGCGTCCGCTGCTAATGCAAGGCAGTGCAGGCATGAATACCCTGATGATCTTCTTCTCACTATTGGGTGGTATTCAACTGTTTGGCCTAATTGGTCTTATCTACGGACCATTGATTTTTGCGATTACCATTGTCCTATTCAACATCTACGATGAAGAGTTTAAGGACTTTTTAAACCAGCAAGACAAGAGTTAACGAACTTGACGTCAACTTGATTGGCGAACCCGTATTAAACACTTCAAGCTTTGGGCGGATTATGCGAAAATCTGCCCTCATTTTTTGCTAACGATTCAACAGAGTGTCCTATGTCAGCTTATATTGCACCAAGCCAGATTGCTCAACGCCAACTCGCCTACTTTGAAGGCAAACATGTTTTAGTTGCCGGTGAGGCAGAAGACTTGTTCCCTGTTGAGTTAGCGAAGCATTGTGAATCTGTCTCTGTGTTTACTTCTAATTACAGCTACTACCGTCAATTAGAAGGCTACAACACCATCCAACGTTTTTATGGTGCGGAGTTTACCGAAGAGACCAAAGCCGACTTAGTGATGTTGTACTGGCCAAAAGCCAAAGCGGAAGCGGAATTTTTGTTGGCGATGCTATTTGCCAAGCTAGGCAAAGATACCGAGATCGTCGTGGTTGGTGAAAACCGTTCAGGCGTGAAAAGCATCGAGAAGATGTTTGCTCCTTACGGCAAAGTTGTTAAATACGATTCAGCGCGTCGTTGCTCTTTCTACTGGGGTCAATGCTTCGAGCAACCACAAGCGTTCAACCTGCAAGACTGGTTTAAGACCTACACGGTTAACATTGGTGAGCAATCACTTACGGTAAAAAGCCTTCCTGGCGTCTTCAGTCACGGTCAATTCGATGTCGGTAGCCAACTTCTGTTGGATACTCTGCCAAAACTAAAAGGCAAGGTACTGGATTTTGGCTGTGGTGCAGGCGTATTGGGCGCGGTGATGGCATCTCGTAACCCAGATATCGAACTAGAAATGTGCGACATCAGTGCATTTGCCGTGGCATCAAGCCAAGCAACGCTAGAAGCGAATGGTTTAACGGGTAAAGTCTTCGCATCCGATGTCTATTCTGATACTGCAGAAGACTATCAGTTCATCATCAGTAACCCACCATTCCATTCAGGTTTAGACACTAGCTACAGCGCGACTGAGACCTTACTTTCTCAGGCTCCTAAGCATTTGAAGCGTTCTGGTGAGATGATTATTGTTGCGAATAGTTTCTTAAAATACATTCCAATTATTGAACAAGCGTTTGGAAAATGCGCGACTCTAAATAAGACCACTAAATTCGCGATCTATCACGCAAACAAATAACCTCTCTAGCACAGCGCAGGGTCATTATCTGCGCTGTCTGTTCATATTTTTGTCAAAACTCTATAAAAATGAGCTTTTGCACACGCTTTAAATACCACTTACTTGTCAAAGTAAAAAAACTCGTTAATTTCGTTAAATTGGAACCCGTTAATTCTATTCTCTGTACTTGTTTTCGCCCCTTTTAGCAGTACATCAAAGGAAAGTAGTACCCAATTTATGTTTAGATTCTATCGTAAGCAGAAGTTTAAGCGCCTTCAAAATACCCTAATGCTGGCATTTCTTGTCCTCAGTATTACCCCTGTGACACTTATCGCGATATTTTTCCTCCAATCGCACAGTCAGGATCTCCAGGAACAAAGCACCTCACACCTTGTTTCGGTTCGTGATACTAAGCAGCAGCAAATTGTCGATTACCTACAAGCTCAAGAATCCCAAGTGATGGGCTTTGTTCGCTCAGAATTGGCCAATGCCAGTGGCGGGCGATTTTATGGTTTGATCAATGCATTTCAACGATTGGGGTTAGATATTGACGAGGCACGCAGTAATGCGCAGCAGCGCTACATTCAGGGGTCTGGCGATCAAATCAAAACGTCGATCCTCCCTGAATCCAGCAGCTTTATTGGCAGCGAGCGTTATCGCCTGCTCCACAAGCGCTACCATAATGCTTACCTAGAACTGCTTAAACGCTCTGATTTTGACGATATTCTCTTAGTTGATATCAACGGTAACGTCGCTTATTCCGTCTTTAAAAATGACGATTACGGCACCAACTTGCTGACTGGCAAATACAAGGATTCCAACCTAGGTATTACCTTTCAACGACTAGCCAAAGACGTAACCGACCGACGCAAATCTAACGAAGATTACACGCCGGTTATCGTTTCTGACTTTAAAGACGAGAATGGCAAACAGACCGCATGGCTAGGCGCACCTATCGTTCAACAAGGCTACCTACACAGTTACGCGATGTTTAGGCTACCAATCAACGGCATTACTAAGTTGATTGCGGATCTCAACAAGAGTTCGAATATTCAAACGCTGCTTGTAGGTGATGATCACCTGCCGCGTAGCCTTGCTCATTCACAAGAATCTATCAACTTGAGCCTAGATGTTGTCGATAAAGCATTGGCTGGCGAAACAGCGGTTGGCACCTTCGACAACACCCTAGATCAAGCGATCATCGCGGCATATACGCCAATTGAGCTGAAATACGCAACATGGGCTCTTGTCGTAGAGCTGCCAGAGAAAGAGGCGTTTGCCCGTATTCATCAGTTAGAAAAGATCTTCGTGATCGTGATGCTAACGGCGATCATTCTCGTAGTCGTTGCATCGCACTATCTGTCTAACTTCATCACATCCCCACTGCTTAAACTGACGTGGGCTGCCGAAAAAGTATCGGCGGGTGATCTCGATGAAACCATGATCAATACCGAGCGCAAAGATGAGATAGGCCGACTCGCGGTGAGCTTCGAAAGAATGCAGCGATCTATTCGTGAAAAAATGCAGCTCATCAAAAGCCAAAACGATGAGCTTGAGGACAACCTTAAGACCATTCAAAAGCAAAACGAAGAGTTACAACTGGCCAATAAACTCAAAGATGAGTTCTTAGCGACTACTTCACATGAATTGAGAACACCACTGCATGGCATGGTGGGTATCGCTGAAGCGTTGATATCTGGAGCGAACGGCCCTATTCCAGCAAACCAGAAGTATCAGTTAGATATCATCATCAATAGCGGTCAGAGATTGGCGACCTTGGTTGATGATCTGCTTGATTATCACAAGATGCGCTATGGCAGCTTAGATATTAAGAAATCAGCCGTTGATTTGTCGGCAGCCACCAGCTTGGTCCTAGAGTTGTCTCATCACCTATTGGGCAATAAGCCAATCCGTATTATTAACCAAGTCCCAAGTGATTTAGATCTGGTTTCATCGGATCCTCAACGACTTGAGCAAGTGATGTATAACTTGGTCGGCAATGCCATCAAGTACACCTCAGAAGGTAAAATTGTTATCTCTGCCAGCGTTATCGATGACAACATTCGTGTGCAAGTTGTCGATACTGGCCAAGGTATACCGGCCGAGTACCTTGAGCACATCTTTGAGCCATTGATTCAAGCAGGCCAAGATGCGAGTAACTACCGCCAAGGTGCAGGGCTTGGACTATCGATCAGCCGTCAGTTGATCGAGCTAATGGGCGGTTCACTGTACGTAAGTAGCCAACCAATGCTTGGCACTACGTTTAGCTTTACCCTGCCCCTAGCGACTCAAGGTGAGCTGGACAGTTACAACGAATCCGGTCATTACTCGCACTTCCAAGCGCCTGATTTAATTGATAACAGCCAACAAGAAAACAGTGTTATCAGTGAAAACCCAGATGGCCCGTTATTGGTTATCGCCGATGATGAGCCGGTTAACCTGCGAGTATTAGACAGCTTCTTGAAGTTAGAAGGTTATCGAGTACGTACTGCATGTGATGGCCCTGAAACCATTGAACTGATTGAAAAAGAGAAGCCAGAGCTGCTTCTACTCGACATCATGATGCCAGGAATGAGCGGCTATCAGGTTTGTGAAGCACTGCGTAAACAGTATGACCATGCTCAGTTGCCAATCATCATGCTAACAGCCCTCAACCAAGCAGAAGACCGTGTTCGAGGTTTCGAAGCGGGTGCCAATGACTACTTGTCTAAACCGTTCAACAAACAAGAATTAGCGGCTCGAATAACAGCGCATCTATCAGCAAGTAAAGCTGAACAGAGACGCCTTGAAAACGACCAACTGCAACTCGAGCTCAAACATAGAGCGATGGTTGAAGCTAACTTGCTAGAAACTCAAGGCCGCTTACTAGAGCAACTAGAATCGGCACCTGAAGCCATCATCTGTATTCGTGATGACCAACGCATTCGCTTTGCTAACGAAGCCGCAGCTAAGCTATTCAGACGCGGACAGGAACAACTCAAACGCTCAATGGCGGACGAGATCATTGCGCCTAAATACCTTAAGGTAGAACAAGCCCACTACTGCGGTGATATTGATATCTATATAGACGACACACGTCAGCGCATACCAAGTGACATCCTTAAGCTGCCTGAAGGCTCAGGGCTCGACACCATGTATATCTTCAATGTAGGTGGTGGTGTTAACTCAAACCGAATCAATAACCTTGAAACGGCGGTTGAAGCTCTCTCTAGTTATGCCTTTGAAGGCGACAAAGATAAGTTACAGCAGCTTAAAGAGCTTGGCGGAGAATTTACTCGTCTTGCTGACAAGGCAACCGGTGAAGGTAAAAACAAGCAAGAGTTAATGCGTGAGGTACTGGTCGATGCGATGACGAATGCCATCATCTACTGGGAATCGGTGACGGGTGAAACCAAGTTTGCTTTCGCCGAGAAGAGTGGCTTGTGGCGCGTCTACTTAGACCGCAGTACGCTGCAAACTCGAACGCTAGACAAATACCTACGCGTAGAAACCCTACCGAAAACGCCTCGCTGGCGAACGGTACTGAGCTCAATCGAATTCATTCTGGAACACTGCAAAGAACAGACGCCAGAAAGAACCCATATTGAGATGCTGAGGGATAAACTTCAGAAACTACTGACCAGTTAAACCCTGAACCAACATCACGATACTTTGAATAATGGAGCCCACCTAGCGTGGGCTTTTTTGTACGCCTAATAATCACAAAAAGTAGAATCCCAACGCTTGCAACGCACTTTTTTTACGCCTTTAAACAAGGGGAAATTCACGCTAATTACTCACAGTGCGTGCTGGTAACCGTCAGTACTTTTCGTTCTATTCTCAATCATATCTGACCGTTACCTGACTCTTTGTTGCAGTTTGAGAAGCGAGTCACAACAGAACGGCAGATTTAATTTTCTAGGGAAATTTAACGTAAAACTGGCAAGTGACCGAGATCTACAATTATACCAACGTAGGGTAATGCATTATAATAAAAAGCCTTTAAAGTTAGTGGCCACTTACAACCTGCAAGAACCTCAAAACCAAATGCGAGTCACATCACTTTAACAATTGCGTACAAAAAACCACCAAAGCAACCTATTTTGACGTTAATGACGTGGGGTTGTGTGTTTTTAACGTTTTTGACGGGAAACGAGTTTGATTAATTCATCGATAAGGTGTTTTCTTACTCCTGCCAAAGGCCTACAGGCCACTCTTACCACTTCTCAGAATCAACGATGAATCTGGAGCAACGAAGAAGAGGTAGGCCTTTAACCAGAGTGTGTATCTACTAAACAATTTAGCGACAGATAACATTCAATCCATTAGTGAAATGAAAGCAAATAGTAAGGAACAGCTATGCTTGCCAATATAAAAAAAACAGCAATAGCAACAGCAATTATTGCAACTGCTACAACAGGTTTTGCATCAGTAGCAACCGCTGCAGAACGCAGTGAACTGACCGTTCACCCGAAAGAGTACACTACATTCGTACGTAACTTTAACCCGTACCTTGGTGCTACTAACCTACATACTACAACTGACTTCATGTATGAGCCGCTAGTAGTATTTAACGAAATGCACGGTAACACTCCAGTGTTCCGTCTAGCTGAAAACTTCAAGATGTCAGATGATCTGATGAGCGTTGTTTTCGACATTCGTAAGGGTGTTAAATGGTCTGACGGAGAAACTTTCTCTGCTGATGATGTTGTTTTTTCTTTCAACCTTGTAAAAGAGAAGCCAGAGCTTGACCAATCTGGTATCAACTCTTGGGTAACTTCTGTAGAAAAACTGAACGACAACCAAGTTAAGTTCACACTAACAGAAGCAAACTCAAACGTACCTTACGAGATTGCTAAAGTACCTGTAGTACCTAAGCACATCTGGAAAGACGTTAAAGATCCATCAACGTTTACCAATGAGAACCCGGTAGGTTCTGGTCCATTTACAGAAATCGATACGTTTACAGCGCAGCTATACATCCAGTGTGCAAACCCGAACTACTGGGATGCAGACAACCTAGATGTTGACTGTCTACGTGTTCCACAAATTGCGAACAACGACCAATTCCTAGGTAAAGTTGTAAACAGTGAAATGGACTGGACGTCTTCTTTCGTTCCAGATATCGATCGTACATACGCAGCAGCTAGCCCTAAACACCACTACTGGTACCCGCCAGCAGGTACACAGGCATTCATCGTTAACTTCAAGCATCCTGATGCTGCGAAGCATGAAGCATTGAGCAACGTTGACTTCCGTCGTGCTTTCTCTATGGCTCTTGACCGTCAAACTATCATCGACATCGCATTCTACGGTGGCGGTACTGTAAACGATTTCGCATCGGGTCTTGGCTACGCGTTTGAAGCTTGGTCTGATGAAAAAACTCATGACAAGTACAAAGGCTTCAACACTTACAACGCTGAAGGCGCGAAGAAGCTTCTTGCTGACGCTGGCTTCAAAGATGTAAACAAAGATGGTTTTGTTGACACTCCATCAGGCAAGTCTTTCGAACTAATGATTCAATCGCCAAACGGCTGGACTGACTTCAACAACACAGTTCAACTAGCGGTAGAACAGCTAAACGAAATCGGTATTAAAGCAAAAGCTCGTACACCTGACTTCTCTGTTTACAACCAAGCAATGCTTGAAGGTACATACGACGTAGCATACACAAACTACTTCCACGGTGCGGATCCATACACGTACTGGAACAGTGCTTACAACTCATCACTACAATCTGGTGATGGTATGCCTCGTTTCGCAATGCACTTCTACAAAAACGACAAGCTAGATGGTCTTCTAAACAGCTTCTACAAAACAGCTGATAAGAACGAGCAGCTAGACATTGCACACGGTATCCAGCAAATCATCGCTGCAGACCAAGTGACAATCCCTGTGATGTCTGGTGCTTACATGTACCAATACAACACAACTCGCTTCACTGGTTGGTGGAACGAAGAAAATCCAAAAGGCCGTCCAAACATTTGGGCTGGTATTCCAGAGCGTCTACTTCATGTACTGGACCTAAAACCAGTTAAATAAGTAATCGTTCAATCCTTGCGGCGTAACCTCTTACGCCGCTTATAAAAATCCCCACACTCTCAATTGAAAGTATGGCGCTAGTCGTCAGGGGGTTTTTCGTTCCAAATTTCGCTAGGAGCGACCTGAATCCAGAAACAGGGAAACAATCTGGGTGAGTAAGGTGTGAGTTATGGGTTATTTTTTAAGACGTTTGTCATTTTATTTTGTCGCGCTATTAGTTGCTGCGACGTTAAACTTTATTATTCCAAGAGCAATGCCTGGTGACCCAGTTACCATGATGTTTGCGAACGCTTCTGTACAAGTTACTCCAGAGCGTATTGCTGCAATGAAAGAACTATTAGGCTTCGTTGATGGTGGCTACTTAGTTCAATACGTGGCGTACATGAAGAACATTCTTAGCTGGGAACTTGGTACATCAATTCAATTCTACCCACTTTCTGTAAACACACTGTTGGGTGGAGCATTCGGTTGGTCGCTTTTCTTAGCCGGCACCGCAGTTATTCTTTCTTTCTCGATTGGTTCAATCCTAGGTATTTTCGCAGCGTGGAAACGCGGCAGTAAGTACGATGCCTTCGTAACGCCAGGGATGCTGATTCTACAAGCCGTTCCTCAAGTTGTTATCGCGATGATTGCACTATTTACCTTTGCAATTGGCTTGAAGTGGTTCCCAACAGGGTATGCCTACACCGCTGGTACTATACCTGATTGGACAAGCTGGGCATTCATTAAAGATGTCGCTTACCACGCCTTCTTACCACTGTTCTGTGCTTCTGTTGTTCAAATTGGTGGCTTCCTAGTAAACATGCGTAACAACATGATCAACCTATTAGCCGAAGACTACATCACCATGGCGAAAGGCAAAGGCCTGAGCGAAAACCGAGTGGTATTCAACTACGCAGCTCGTAACGCGATGCTACCTAGTGTGACAGCCCTGTCAATGTCGCTAGGTATGGCAATCGGCGGTCAGTTAATTATCGAAATCATCTTTAACTACCCAGGTCTTGGCAGCGTACTTTTCAACGCAATTAACGCTCGTGACTACCAAGTACTGCAAGGTCAGCTGCTTATCATGACGCTATTCATGCTGTTCTTTAACCTAGTTGCAGACATGCTTTACGTTGTTCTTGACCCTCGTCTTCGTAAGGGTGGTAAATAATCATGAAAGACTTTTTAAAACTCATTTGGCGTAACCCGATGGCCCTAACAGGCGTCATCATCCTAAGTATTTTTATTCTTGGCGCGATTGCAGCTCCATTAATCACCAAACATGTACCAGACAAGCGTACAGGTAACCCACACGAATATCCTGGTTTCGTGGTGAAGTCTGCACAAACTAACCCTGATGGCTGGGTTGCTCAAAATCTAGCAGACGACCGTCGTACATTGATCATGTCTAAAAAGGCAGACCACGTACTAGGTACAACTCGTATGGGTCGTGACGTTTGGTCTCAAGTGGTATACGGCGCACGCGTATCTCTTGCTGTAGGTTTTGGTGCGGGTCTAACCGTATGTTTACTCGCAACTGTTATTGGTGTTTCTGCAGGTTACTTCGGTGGCCGTGTCGATGACGTTCTAACAGCCGCAATGAACATCATGCTGGTAATCCCTCAATACCCATTACTGTTCGTAGTAGCAGCCTTTATCGGTGAGGCAGGGCCACTCACCATAACCTTGGTTATCGGCTTTATGTCTTGGGCTTGGGGTGCCCGTGTTGTTCGCTCCCAAACCTTAGCACTGCGTGAAAAAGAGTTTGTAAAAGCCGCTGAAGTTTTGGGTGAATCTTCATTCCGCATCATCTTCGTAGAGATTCTGCCAAACCTTATCTCTATCGTTGGCGCAAGCTTCATCGGTTCGGTGATGTACGCAATCATGATGGAAGCAACCATCTCGTTCCTAGGTCTTGGTGACCCGAACACAATCAGCTGGGGCATCATGCTTTACAACGTTCAAACCTCTTCATCAATGCTGATTGGCGCTTGGTGGGAACTGCTGGCTCCTTGTATCGCACTGACACTACTTGTAACTGGCCTTGCTCTACTTAACTTCGCGGTCGATGAAATTGCTAACCCGCAACTGCGTTCTCACAAAGGCATGAAGCGTTGGAAGAAACTAGCAGCTCAAGACAAAGAAGAACGTGAACCAGAACTACCACCACAAAATGCACTTTGGAGCGGAGATAAATAATCATGTCTGAACCACTAATTTCTATCCGCAACTTATGCGTGGATTACATCACAGAGTCTGGCGATGTTCGTGCGTGTAACAACGTAAGTTTCGACATCGCTCCAGGTGAAGTCTTCGGCCTAGCTGGTGAATCTGGCTGTGGTAAATCAACGGTCGCTTTCTCTCTTATGCGTCTTCATAAGCCGCCCGCTTACATCAGTGGTGGTGAGGTTATCTTCAACGGTGAGAACATCCTTGAATACAGTGATGACCGTATGCAGTCGTTCCGTTGGAGCGAGATGTCGATGGTATTTCAGAGCGCGATGAACGCACTCAACCCAGTACTACCGATGGAAGAGCAGTTCTGTGACGTAATCATGCGTCACACCAACATGACTCGTGAGCAAGCTAAACAACGTGCTGAAGGTCTACTTGAAATCGTAGATATTCACCCGAGCCGATTGAGTGATTACCCTCACCAATTCTCTGGCGGCATGCGTCAGCGCTTAGTTATCGCTATCGCGTTAGCACTGAATCCAAAGCTGATCATTATGGATGAGCCGACAACCGCACTTGATGTGGTTGTGCAACGCGAAATCCTACAAAAGATCTATGCACTGAAAGAAGAGTTTGGCTTCTCGATTCTGTTCATCACCCATGACTTGTCATTGATGGTCGAGTTCTCTGACCGCATCGGCATCATGTACTCAGGTGAGCTAATCGAAGTAGCTAACTCTCAAGATATTCTAGAAAACCCTTACCACCCTTACACCAAAGGGTTGGGAAGTTCTTTCCCTCCACTGACAGGGCCAAAGACAAAGTTAGCAGGTATTCCGGGTAACCCTCTGAACCTGTTAGAGATCCCTGAAGGGTGTCGTTTCCAAGCTCGTTGTGACCGTGTACATGAAAAGTGTACCAAGGTGCCAACCAAGCTGCGTTCTATCGACCCGGGACATTTGTCTAACTGCCACCTGTACGGTGACCCAATAGTACAAAGGAAGCTATAGCTTGCACGCTGACTCAGCGTGAATAACGAACAAGGCGGCTCGACCGCCTAAAAACAAGCAAAGCGAATAAGGATTCTGGAGACAATTATGAGCAAAGATTTCGGTCAATTATTGGTAGAAGGCAAGAATGTCGTAAAAGACTTCCCAATAAGCAGTACCACCATTCAAACCCCAATGATGCGTGCGATTAACGACGTGTCATTCAAGATGTACAAAAGCCGTGGCCTAGCAGTGGTTGGTGAGTCTGGTTCAGGCAAATCAACAACCGCAAAAATGATCGCAAAAATGTACGCACCTTCAGGCGGCACGATCGAATACAAAGGTCGTGATATCCAAGAGATCTCAAGCAGAAAAGATCTTATGCACTACCGTGAAGGCGTGCAGATGGTATGGCAAGACCCGTTTGGTTCATTGAACCCAACGCACAATATCTTCCACCACATTGCTCGACCACTGTTGATCCACAAGAAAGTATCTCCGGGCAACAAGAAAGAGCTAGAAGAACGCGTTTACGATCTTTTAGAGCAAGTAGGTCTCATTCCGCCAAAAGAGACGGCGAAGAAATACCCTCACCAACTGTCTGGTGGTCAGCGTCAACGTGTCAACCTAGCCCGCAACATCGCGGTAGGTGCCGAAGTTGTACTAGCCGATGAGCCAACTTCAATGCTTGATGTATCGATTCGTGCCGGTGTTTTGAACCTAATGGAAGAGATGAAGTTCGAGAAGCAAATGTCTCTGCTTTACATCACTCACGATATCGCAACCGCTCGTTACATCGCTGAAGACCTTTCGGTGATGTACGTGGGACACATGGTGGAATGGGGAGATACCGATGACGTGATTGCTAACCCTCAGCACCCATACACCCAATTGCTTGTTTCGGCCGTTCCAGATCCTAAGAAGTCGATCCACGAGCAACTTGCAGGCAACAAAGGTGAGATTCCTCTGTGGACACCAGTATCAGCAGGCTGCCCATTTGCAGGCCGATGTACTCACGCAATGGATAAGTGCAAAGAGCAGCTACCAGGGGTTACGCAACTCGCTGATAACCACTTTGTGCGCTGTTACCTACACGAAAGCTAAGCAATAAAACCCAAGTTAGGGTCTTCGGACCCTAACTATTTATATCCAAAACATTCAAGTACCTAGCCAATAGAAACTAGGACTGTCGGAGAATATTGATGCTGTTATTGACCAACCATATTGGCTATGAGTCCACAGGCCCGAAGCAAGCTATCCTACAAACTAAGAAAGCTCGCCTATCAAGCACTACGGCTCTACTCGTCTGTGCTGACAACCATATGACTGTCGGAAATTTTGATGTGGTTAAACAAGGCCGCGTAGCAAATTGGCATCAAGGGCAATTCTTCACTATTGATTTCAGTTCAGTCACTGAATCTGGTCGCTACTACCTACGTTTTGACAACCTGCGTTCAGAAGTATTTGAGATTGGTAGCAACCTATTAATGAACCACACGTTTTCTGATGTGCTTCATTACTTTAAGTCACAACGCTGTGGCGGGATTTTCGACAAAAAAGATCGACAAGCACAAATTCTAGGTACCGACCGATACGTCGATGTCCACGGTGGATGGTATGACGCATCAGGTGATGTCAGTAAGTATTTTAGCCACCTGTCTTATGGTAACTACCTAAACCCACAACAAATTCCGATGGTCGTTTGGAACATGCTAAAAAGCGTACGCTTGACTGGCCATAACCCAGACTTCCCGAAATTCTCCATGACTCGTCTAACGGAAGAGGCTCTGTTCGGTGCCGACTTCTTAGTGCGTATGCAAGACGCTGACGGATACTTCTATATGACGGTATTCGACAAATGGAGCAAAGATATCAACCAACGCGATATCTGCGCTTATGCGACTCAAGAAGGTCATAAATCAACGGACTTACAAGCGGGCTACCGACAAGGTGCAGGTGTTGCTATCGCAGCATTAGCCGCAGCTTCTGAGCTTGAAATCTCTGGCAGCTACTCGAGCCACACATACCTTGAAATGGCGGTTAAGGGTTACTGGCATCTAAAAGAGTACAACCTCCAGTATCTAAACGATGGTGAAGAGAACATCATCGATGAGTATTGCGCCCTACTCGCAGCCAATGAGCTGTATCGCGTAACACAAGACCAGCAATACCTATCAGAAGCAAGAACTTGGGCGACTCGTTTAATCTCTCGTCAGCAATCCGATGATTCATTTGAGCACTTCTGGTCGGCAAACTCTGATGGCTCTCGTCCATACTTTCACGCAGCTGAAGCCGGTCTTCCTGTGATTGCACTATGTGAATACATCGACAACGAAACCGATGCTGAATTAAAAGAACAGGCGCGCACAGTTGTTGAACAAGCTTGTCAGTTCGAAATCAACATCACCGACAAAGTCACCAACCCATTTGGCTATCCAAGACAATACGTTAAATCTGTCGATGGTGATAAACGTGATGCCTTCTTCGTCGCTCAACAGAACGAAACCGGTTACTGGTGGCAAGGCGAGAACGCACGCCTTGGCTCACTCGCAACCATGGCTTACCTAGTTCAACCGCACATTAAAGATAGCGAACTTCAAGAGCGCTTAATCCAGCTTTCACAAAATAGCCTTGATTGGATCTTGGGCCTCAACCCATACCACATGTGCATGCTCGATGGTCATGGCCATAACAACCCAGACTACCTACCTCAGCTTGGGTTCTTCAATGCGAAAGGCGGTATCTGTAATGGCATCACAGCTGGTTTTGAAGATGAACAAGACATTGCGTTCAATCCACCAGCACAAAAAGATGACATGCTTCAAAACTGGCGCTGGGGTGAGCAATGGATCCCTCATGGTGCGTGGTTCTTATTAGCAACCGCTGCACAGTTCAACTTCTTAGCTCAGCGTAAGGAGCAATAATAATGACTCTTTACTACGTCGGTATTGATGGTGGTGGTACTTCTTGTCGTGCTCGTATTCGTGACGCTCAAGGCAAACTGATTGGTGAAGCGAAAAGTGGCAGTGGCAACATCCTTTTGGGTGTTGATGTTGCGATGAGCTCAATTATTGATGCCATCACAAAAGCGGCACAACAAGGGCAACTCAACTCAGACCATTTTTCAAATATGCATGTTGGCCTAGCGCTGGCTGGCGCTGAGCAAAAATCAGCATGGTTCGACTTCATGGCTCAACCACACCCTTTCGCAAGCATGACACTAAATACCGACGCTTATGGCGCTTGCATTGGTGCTCACAATGGCCAAGACGGCGCAATCATGATCGGTGGTACGGGTTCTTGCGGTATCTTCCTAAAAGACGGTGAGCAATATGTGGTTGGCGGTCGTGAATTTCCGATTTCAGATCAAGGCGGCGGCGCAGTCATGGGCTTACGTTTGATTCAACAAGTCTTGCTTGCAGAAGACGGTATTCGCAACAAAACCCCGCTGACTCTACATGTGATGAATCACTTTAATAATGATGTGGATGCCATTGTCGAATGGTCAAAAGGTGCTATTCCAAAGGATTACGGTCAATTCTCACCAGTTATTTTTCAACTCGCTAACGAAGGTGACGAACTGGCTATCGATATGCTCAAGCAAACCGCGGCTGATATCGAAATGTTTGTCTTAGCACTGCATCGAAAAGGCGCTGACAAGGTGTGCTTAATGGGAAGTATCGCTGAGCGTATTCTCAACTGGCTATCACCACCAGTACAACAATGGATCGTTAAACCTCAATTCGACGCTATTGAAGGCGCATTGATGTTTGCCGGAAAACCACAACACAACTTGTATCAACAGGCTTAGCAGGGAAGTTATATGAATTATCGCATCGACTTAGCTGTTCTTTCTGAACAAAAAAATAACTGCCGATTTGGCCTTACGGTACATAACTTAAGTGACCTCGACGTAAAAGATTGGTCTCTGCACTTTGCATTTGATCGTTTCATCCTTCCAGAGAGTTTATCGCAAGGAGAGCTGACTCAAGTTGGCAGCTTTTGCTCATTCACACCAAGTTCGTCAGTGTTAAAGGCCAACAACCATTACTACCTTGAATTCAGTATTCAAAGCGCACCATTCCGCTTCTATTCTGATGGCCTTAACGATGCCTTTATCCAGTCACATCATAATGGGGAAACATCGGTACTGCCTGTCGCGATATCACCCATAGTACTGGCTTCGCCATACCGTGAACGCAATCAAATACCTGAAGTTAACGCTGCTGAGATTGCATTGATTCCTCAGCCTAATCAGATCGAATTTCAGCAAGGTAGTTTCGCGCTAAGTAACTTCGCGCTAAATAACGACTGCAGAATTGAGGTTCAATCTCATCTTGCTGATAAGGCAGTCTCTTGGTTCCAGCAAGAGTTGCTCTCGACCTTTGAGCTGTCTCTTTCGACCGCGCTTTCAGCTGAACTTTCAAAAGACGAAAGCGGCAACATTCTATTTCGCAGCAACCCGACGTTAGATGAAGCCGAATACAAACTGACCATCACTGCACAACAGATTATTGCTGAATCAGGCAGCCAGTCGGGCTTTACACACGCTGTGGCAAGCTTGATTCAACTAGTTCAACAACTGGACGCAGAGAACTTCTCTCTACCATGTTGCAAGATAGCCGACCAACCGCGCTTTAAGTACCGCGGCATGATGTTGGACTGCGCTCGTCACTTCCACTCAGTAGAGCAAGTGAAGCGTTTAATCAATCAACTGGCGCACTACAAGTTCAACGTATTTCATTGGCACCTAACTGACGATGAAGGTTGGAGAATTGAGATAAAGAGCCTGCCACAGCTAACAGAAATTGGCGCTTGGCGTGGCCCTGATCATGCACTAGAGCCGCAATATACCCACATTGCGGACAACTATGGCGGCTTCTACACACAACGACAGATTCGCGAAGTCATTGAATACGCAGAGCAACGCAGCATCACGGTGATCCCAGAGATCGATATTCCGGGACACTGCCGTGCCGCAATCAAATCACTGCCTGACATGCTGGTAGAGCAAGCGGATACCACTCAATACAAGAGCATTCAGCACTACAACGACAATGTACTAAACCCAGGTTTGCCCGGTACTTACCAATTTCTAGATGCAGTTATTGAAGAAGTCGCAGAGCTATTCCCGAGCGAATTGATTCACATGGGTGCAGACGAAGTGCCACCCGGTGTGTGGACCAACAGCCCTGCTGCTCAAGCATTGATGAAAGAACACCAGTACCAAGACAGCAAAGACCTACAAGGCCACCTATTCCGCTATGCCGAAAACAAGCTTAAGCAACTCGGCAAACGCATGGTCGGCTGGGAAGAAGCACAGCACGGCGACAAAGTGAGTAAAGAGACCATCATCTACTCATGGCTCAGTGAAGAAGCGGCTGTCAATTGCGCTCGCCAAGGCTTTGATGTGGTGTTGCAACCTGCACAGTTTACCTATCTCGACATGACCCAAGATTATGCACCGGAAGAACCGGGCGTAGATTGGGCTGCCGTTATCCCATTAGAACAAGCTTATACCTACGAAGCACTTGCTGAGGTATCCGACACCGACCCAATTCGTAAGCGGATCCGCGGAATTCAGTGTGCTCTATGGTGTGAGATCGTCACCAACCAAAAGCGTATGGATTACATGGTATTCCCAAGAATTAGCGCTTTAGCTGAAGGATGTTGGACACATAAAAACAACCGAAACTGGCTAGATTACCTATCTCGCCTAAAGGGGCATCTGCCATTACTCGACAAACTCAATGTTGATTATCGCAACCCTTGGAAAGCTCAATAAAACAAACCAAAGCGACACTCATATCGAGTGGTTGCTGACTCAAATTAAGGTGCTCAGTTAGATACGACTCAGCATCACTATTTAAAAATTAGCTGCATAGATGCAGTTTGTTAAAAAGGAAATGACAATGAAATACGGCTATTTCGATAACGACAATCGCGAATACGTCATCACTCGCCCTGATGTACCAGCACCTTGGACAAACTACCTAGGTACTGAAAAGTTTTGTACCGTGATTTCGCACAATGCGGGCGGTTACTCGTTCTACAATTCTCCGGAATACAACCGTGTTACTAAGTTCCGTCCAAACGGCACCTTTGACCGTCCTGGACACTATGTGTACCTGCGTGATGATGAGACAGGTGATTACTGGTCTATCTCTTGGCAACCAGTGGCAAAGAGCCTAGATGAAGCGAACTACGAAGTTCGTCACGGCCTGTCATACTCAAAATTCAAATGTGAATACAGCGGCATTACCGCAACCAAGACGCTATTCGTACCTAAGGGTGAAGATGCAGAAGTTTGGGACGTTGTATTAAAGAACAACACTGACAAGCCACGTACTATCAGCACTTTCTCGTTTGTTGAGTTCTCTTTCAGCCATATTCAATCAGACAATCAAAACCATCAGATGTCTTTGTACTCTGCGGGCACGTCTTACCAAGAAGGTGTTCTGGAATACGACCTGTACTACAACACTAACGACTTTGAAGGCTTCTACTACCTAGCTTCAACTTTCTCACCAGACAGCTACGATGGCCAACGTGACAACTTCCTTGGTATGTACCGTGATGAAGCAAATCCAATTGCGGTTGAAAACGGTAAGTGTTCTAACAGCGCTCAAACTTGTTACAACCATTGTGGTTCTCTGCACAAGCAATTTACGATTCAACCCGGTGAAGAAGTTCGCTTTGCGTATGTACTCGGTATCGGTAAAGGCAACGGTGAACGCCTACGTGAGAAGTACCAAGACACAGCAAACGTAGACGCCGCTTTCCAAGGCATCAAAAATCACTGGGACGAGCGTTGCAACAAATTCCAAGTTAAGTCGCCAAACGAAGGCTTAGACACAATGATCAACACGTGGACGCTATACCAAGCGGAAACCTGTGTGGTTTGGTCACGCTTTGCATCATTCATCGAAGTTGGCGGTCGTACTGGTCTTGGTTACCGTGATACGGCTCAAGATGCTATTTCAGTACCCCATGCCAACCCACAAATGACCAAGAAACGTATTATCGACCTGCTTCGCGGCCAAGTGAAAGCGGGCTACGGTCTACACTTGTTCGATCCTGACTGGTTCGATCCAGAGAAAGCCGACGTTGAGCCATCAAAATCACCAACAGTTGTTCCAACACCGTCAGATGACGACAAGATCCACGGCATTGAAGACACATGTTCTGATGACCACCTATGGATCGTTCCGACCATTATCAAATACGTAATGGAAACCGGTGAGCACGACTTCTTCGATGAAGTGATTCCATACGCAGACGGTGGCGAGGCGACAGTTTATGAACACATGAAAGCGGCACTGAACTTCTCTGCTGAATACGTGGGTCAAACGGGTATCTGTAAAGGTCTTCGAGCTGACTGGAATGACTGTTTGAACCTAGGTGGTGGTGAATCTTCAATGGTTTCATTCCTACACTTCTGGGCGCTACAAGAATTCCTAGATCTTGCTAAGTTCCGTAATAACGATGCTGACGTTGCGAAATACACTGAAATGGCTGCTAACGTTCGCGAAGCATGTGAAACGCATCTTTGGGATGACGAAGGTGGCTGGTACATCCGTGGTCTGACTAAAAATGGCGACAAGATCGGTACAGCACAACAAGCTGAAGGTCGTGTGCACCTTGAGTCAAACACGCTCGCGGTTCTATCTGGTGCGGTATCTCAAGAACGCGGTGAGAAAGCGATGGACGCAGTCGATGAGAACCTATTCTCTGAATACGGCCTACACCTAAACTCTCCATCATTTGCAACACCAAACGATGATATCGGCTTCGTAACTCGCGTTTACCAAGGCGTAAAAGAGAACGGCGCAATCTTCTCTCACCCTAACCCATGGGCCTGGGTAGCAGAAGCGAAACTAGGCCGTGGTGACCGTGCGATGAAATTCTATGACGCACTGAACCCATACAACCAAAACGACATGATTGAAACGCGTTACGCAGAACCATACTCGTACGTGCAGTTCATCATGGGTAAAGATCACCAAGACCACGGCCGTGCAAACCACCCTTGGTTAACCGGTACCTCTGGTTGGGCTTACTTCGCGGTAACCAACTTCATTCTTGGTGTTCGTACAGGCTTTGAAGGCTTAACGGTTGATCCTTGTATCCCGACTGATTGGCCAGAATTCGAGGTTACTCGTCAATGGCGTGGCGCAACTTACAACATCACAGTGCAAAACCCGAATGCAGTAAGCAAAGGCGTTGCCTCTATCACTATCAATGGTGAATCAGTTGAAGGCGCTATCCCAGTACAAGCAGAAGGCAGCGTGAACGATGTTGTCGTTGTTCTAGGCTAGTCACGCAATTTAACGAACAGCTCTTGTCTCAAGTCTTTACAGGCTTGAGACAATGAGACTAAAAGGATTTTCTAATGATTAAATTTGGTACAGGTGGCTGGCGCGCTTTCATTGGTGAGGAGTTCACTAGAGAAAACGTCCGTTTGGTAGCGCAAGCACTCGCTAACATCATCAACAACGAAGATGCAGCCAAGAATGGGTTTGTGATCGGCTATGACCGTCGTTTCCTTTCCGATAAAGCCGCATGTTGGTTTGCAGAAGTACTTGCGGCGAACAACATCAAAGTAAGCTTCATCGATAAGTTTGTTCCAACTCCTATCGTGATGTTCCAAGCAAAAGAGATGGGATGCACCTACTCGGCGTGTATTACCGCCTCTCACAACCCAGCCGATTACAATGGCATCAAGGTATTCATTGAAGGTGGCCGTGATGCTGATGAGATCATCACAGAGAAGATCGAACAGCAAATCGCAACACTGACCAACGAAGATATTATTCGTGTCGATTTCGAGCAAGCGTTGAATGACAAAGAGATCGAAATCATCAACCCGATGAACGCCTTTGTTGATTCCATCATTAATGCCATCGATATTGAATCGATTAAGAAAGCGAATCTACGCGTGCTGATCGACCCAATGTTTGGTGTGGCGAAAAACGCTCTGCAAACGGTTCTTATCAACGGTCGTTGTGATGTCGACGTAATCAACGATGGTAAAAACCCAGACTTCGGTGGCCTAATGCCTTCTCCTAGCGCAGCAACGCTCTATCGCTTGAAGCACTTAGTTGCAGCAGAAGGCTATGACATTGGTATTGGTACTGATGGCGATGCCGACCGTTTGGGAATCATCGATGAGAAAGGTCACTTCATTCATCCTAACGAAGTACTACTCCTACTTTACTACTACTTGCTGGAATACAAAGGTTGGAAGGGCTCTGTCGTTCGTAACATCGCAACCACACATCTACTGGATAAAGTCGCGGCGGATCATGGTGAGAAGAGCTTTGAGGTTCCTGTAGGCTTTAAGCACATCAGCTCACAAATGGAGGCCGATGACTCTCTGATTGGCGGCGAAAGTTCGGGGGGTTTAACCATTCGTGGTCATATCAAAGGTAAGGATGGCGTATTTGCTTCAAGCTTACTGGTTGAGATGATCAGTGTGACAGGCAAGAAGCTGTCTGAATTACTTGATGAGATTTACTCTAAATATGGCTATGCCTACACCGCAGAAGGCGATTGTAAGTTTAAACCTTCAGAGAAAGAAGCGCTTTACACTAAGATCTACGTCGAGAAGCAACTGCCTGAATTTGAATACGAAATTGAAAAAGTAAGCTATGAAGATGGTGCCAAGGTGTACTTCAAGAATGGCGGCTGGGTGATTGCTCGCTTCTCAGGAACAGAGCCGTTACTACGAATCTTCGCAGAAATGGAAGATAAAGACACTGCAGAACGTGTTCTTCAAAAAGTGAAAGACTTCCTCTCTCTATAGGCTTATAGAGTGCAGCAGTTTTGTATGGGACTTAACAAATCACTGCCTTGTTAAAGCCTATAAGTGAAGAACTCTTGCCCAGTACTTTGATTAAAGTGCTGGGCTTTTTTATCGCGATTCTTGTAACGATTAGTATCGCGTTATATCTCTTTAAAAAGCCAATACGCCTTTGGTATCGACTTTTACGTTGACCGGCATACCCACTTCAAGTGCTTCTGACGAGGTTGCTAATAACTTCTGACCATGCGCTTCGATTACATAACGACAGTGATCACCCATAAATTGCTGTTCTAGCACCGAAATAGCACTATCTTGCTCGTAACTTGCTTGGATATGCTGGGGCCTTAGCAGAAGCTCACATGTATTGCCGAACTCAATCTCCGTTTGCGGTTTGGCTTCAACCATACCCAAACTGGTTTCAAATTCATGCTCCGAAATACGCTGTGCATTGAGGTAGCTACCGCCACCCAAAAAGTCTGCAACAAACTTACTTGAAGGATGGAAATACAACTCAGATGCCGAACCATACTGCTCAATCACACCATGGTTCATTACTGCCATTTTATCTGCAAATGCGAACGCTTCTTCACGGCTGTGAGTTACGAAGATAGCTGTAACACCCTGCTTCTTAAAAATCTTGCGAATCTGAGAAATCAGCTCATGACGAACCTGAGTATCGATGTTTGAGAATGGTTCATCTAACAGTAGCAAGTCTGGCTTGTACGCCAAAGAACGAGCAATAGCGACACGCTGCTGTTGACCACCTGAAAGTTGATGTGGGTAGCGGTCACCGAACTCACCTAAGTGAACCAGCTCCAGCATCTCTTGAACTTTGTCTTTCTTTTGCTGCTCAGAAAGGTCTTTCAAGCCAAAGCCGACATTCTGGTTTACCGTCAGATGCGGAAACAGGGCGTAATCTTGGAAAATCATACCAATGTTACGCTGCTCTGGTGGCAACCAATTCTCGCCATCATCAATGGTTTGACAGTTCAAACTCATCACACCGCTACTTAATGGAAGTAAGCCTGCAATCGCCTTCAGTAAGGTCGTTTTACCGCAGCCACTCGCACCAAGAAGACAAACAATTTCACCATGCTCAACTTCTAACGAGAGCGCTTCCAAAATGGTTTGCGACTCATACTTACAAGTCAGATCTTTAATTGATAATGCACAACTCATTAGTTTTTCTGCTCCAAGGAACGGTTTACGATGATCAGAGGAATTAAACCCACCAACACCAATAATACAGCAGGCATCGCCGCCAATTCTAGGTGCTCATCTGAGGCATAGTTATAAACATAAGTCGCCAATGTCTCGAAGTTGAAAGGACGCAGCAGCAAGGCCGCATTCAACTCTTTCATTGATTCGATAAACACCAGTAAGCCAGCGATCAATGCGCCACGTTTAATCAAAGGTAAATGAACACGGCGTAACATCTGATTGGTATTGCAACCCATGGTTTTTGAGGCCATATCCAATGAAGGGGATACTTTACTCAAGCTGCTTTCAATACTGCCAATTGCCACTGCAGAGAAACGTACGACCATGGCAAAAATTAGCGCGAACATGGAGCCAGAGAAGATCAAACCAGGTCGCCCCCACTCCATCACTTTCGCAATGTCATTGACCAAGTGATCCATGAACAAAACAGGTACCATCACCCCAATCGCTAACACGGTGCCTGGAACGGCATAGCCCATCGAAGCGAGACGCATATAAGCCTGATTTTTCTTACTCGGACTAACGCGTTGATTAAAGTTAACAATCATCGCGATAATCACGCCAATAATCGCAGCAGCTACCGAAACGTAAAGGCTGTTGATGGCATATTCTCTGAATTCAGGGGTCCAGCTTTGAGCAAAATATTTGTAGGCGTAAATAATGAGCTGGCCAAGAGGGAATAAGAACGCAACGCAAACTAATCCCCAGCACCAGAATAGTGCCAGCCATTTTTTCCAACCAGAAAGGTCGTAACGAAAATCTTCGCGGCTGCTGAACTGATTCTGGAATAGCTTCTGCTTACGGCGACTGTATCGCTCTGAGCTCAACAGTAGGATCACGATAACCAGCATGATTGCCGATATTTTCGCAGCTGCCGTTAAGCTTGAGTAGCCTAGCCAAGTATCATAAACCGCAGTCGTTAAAGTATTTACCGCAAAGTAACTCACGGTACCAAAGTCACCGATGGTCTCCATAGCAACAAGCGATAAACCGACCGCCATTGATGGACGAACAAGTGGTAAGGAGATACGACGGAAGCTTTCCCAAGGCGAGCATTTTAGCAACCGAGCGGATTGCAGTAAGGAGACGTTTTGCTCCATAAATGCGGCGCGGCACAGCAAGTAAACATAAGGATAGAGAACGAGAGACAGAACAATAATAGCGCCGGATAAGGTTCTAATATCTGGGAACCAATACTCACCGGGTCCCCACCCAGTAAGATCTCGCAGTAGAACCTGAACAGGGCCGGCAAAGTCGAACCAATCGGTAAAGATATAGCCAACAATATAGCCTGGCATTGCTAATGGCAGGACGAGTGCCCACTGCAAAACACGCTCTCCCGGAACACGGCACATTGCCATAACCCAAGCCGACGGAATACCAAAAACTAAAGACAGGAACATGGTTCCTATGACTAAAACCACCGTATTGTAGGCATAGGTAGGCATCACTGTGGACATCAGATGAGAAAATAGCTCATCTGTTTCTCCAACAGCCGTCGTAAAAATCGCTAAGATCGGTAAGACCAGTAATACAGCAATAATGCCGCTACTGGTGTTCCATAAATAATTCTTTTCTTTCATCGCCTAACTACAAAGAGGCTTAATGAAACACAAATGCATTTGCAAATACATCTCATATCCTTTTAATGGTGGGGTTATTTATACCCATATACTCTAATGACTTCAAGGTGAGATGCTAATAACTCAAGGGATCAACGGGGTGCTTTGTATCAAAAAGTGATTTTCCAATAACAAACAACCCCAAGTAGCCAAAATGGCGACTTGAGGTTGTCATTTTACTTAGGCCGAAGCCTACCGTAATAAATTATAGATCGAACTTAACTTCGTCTAATAGCTTGATTGCAGCCGCGTGGTGGTTTGCAATTTCGTCTAGAGAAATAGTATCCGCTTTGAACTCGCCCCATGAAGCAACAAGCTCAGAAGGTTTAACGTCTGCTTTCACTGGGTATTCGTAGTTCACTTCTGCGTACATGCTTTGTGCTGTGTCACCAGATAGGAATTCCATCAGCTTAACGGCATTCTCTTCATTTGGAGAGTATTTAGCCATTGCCATACCAGAGATGTTTACGTGAGTACCTGTAGTCTCTTGGTTAGGGAAGTTAATGTAAACAGCGTCAGCCCAAGCTTTTTGCTCTTTATCGTTAACCATCTTGCCTAGGTAGTAGCTGTTACCAAGAGCAACATCACATAGGCCTTCTTTAATCGCTTTAACTTGTGCACGATCGTTACCTTGAGGCTTGCGTGCTAGGTTAGCTTTTACGCCTTCTAGCCATTCTTTCGTTTCAGCTTCACCTTTGTGAGCAATCATCGAAGATACTAGAGAAACATTGTATGGGTGCTTACCACTACGAGTACAGATTTTGCCTTTAAATTCAGGCTTAGTTAGATCTTCGTAAGTGAACTCTTCACCTAGACGACCAACACGGTCACGTGAAGAATAAACGCTACGTGTACGAGTTGTTAGAGCGAACCACTCGTTATCTGTATCTTGGTATTGAGCTGGGATGTTCTTTTCAAGTACATCGCTCTCTACAGATTGAACTAGACCTTGTTTAGTTAATTCAGATAGACGGCTGATATCTACAGTTAACACTACGTCTGCAGGGCTGTATTCGCCTTCTTGAGCTAACTTTTCTGCTAAACCTTTTTTAGCAAACTTAACGTTTACTTTAATGCCAGTCTCTTTTGTGAATTCCTTGAACATTGGTTCAACTAGGAAAGGTTGACGGTAAGAGTATACGTTTACTTCTTCCGCAGCCATTGCTGTCGGGGCAATTACACCACACGCTAGAGCTGAAAGTGTTAGCAGTTTCTTCATTGTAAAATCCTTTATATCGAAATGATAATGTCTATCAGTTGCGTTATTATATTCATCATTAACATAATTACAATGACGACCAACAAAAAATCCGTCTACTCAGACCATTCAAACTCTCACTTTTGTAACAAACCATTTCAACT
The DNA here is from genome assembly GCF_041468865.1 of Vibrio sp. 10N.286.52.C3. Classification (NCBI taxonomy): domain Bacteria; kingdom Pseudomonadati; phylum Pseudomonadota; class Gammaproteobacteria; order Vibrionales; family Vibrionaceae; genus Vibrio; species Vibrio sp. 10N.286.52.C3. The sequence goes on from NZ_JBFRJM010000005.1 coordinate 69,078, forward strand.
TTGTGTCTTGTCGTTCCTCTTAAACAATGAGCCTAACTTCAACGTTCGTGTTTATATATTGTGCAACCGTAAATACAACAAAGCCCCGCAACAAGAGTTGCGGGGCTTTCTTTGTCCAACCTAACCCATTCAGATTAGGCGACGACTGTTGATTATTTTACTGATACAAACTCAGGGTAAGCGCCGACACCACAATCGTGCATGTCCATACCTTCAAGTTCTTCATCTTCCGTTACTCGGATACCGATTGTTGCTTTAAGCACCGCCCATACTGCTAGGCTAGCACCGAATACCCATGCAAAGATGACTGCTGCACCCATTAGCTGAGCACCAAACGTTGCATCAGCGTTGCTTAGTGGCACAGCCATTAGACCGAAGAAACCACATACACCGTGTACAGAGATAGCACCTACTGGATCATCAATCTTAGCTTTGTCTAGAGCGATGATGCTGAATACAACCAATGCACCAGATACCGAACCAATCGCTACAGCAAATAGAGGTGATGGTGATAGAGGGTCTGCAGTGATTGCTACTAGGCCAGCTAACGCGCCGTTAAGAATCATTGTTAGGTCTGCTTTACCCCAAGTTGTTTTACATACTAGTAGTGCTGCAATTGCGCCTGCTGCTGCTGCTGCGTTGGTGTTAAGGAAGATTTGACCTACTGCTGTTGCGTTCTCAAAATCCGAAACCATCAGTTGAGAACCGCCGTTGAAACCGAACCAACCGAACCAAAGGATAAATGTACCTAGCGTTGCAAGTGGCATGTTTGAACCAGGAATCGGGTAGATTTCACCGTTCTTACCGTATTTACCTTTACGAGCACCGAGTAGTAGAACACCAGCTAACGCTGCTGCTGCACCAGCCATGTGTACGATACCTGAACCTGCGAAGTCACTGAAACCCGCTTCTGATAGGAAACCACCGCCCCAAGTCCAATAACCTTCAACAGGGTAAATGAACGCTGTTAGTACTACAGAGAAGATTAGGAATGACCAAAGCTTCATACGCTCAGCAACCGCACCAGATACTACAGACATTGCTGTTGCAACGAATACTACCTGGAAGAAGAAGTCTGATTCTAGAGAGTGGTCTGCGCCTTCACCTTGTGTACCAATTAGAGTACCAAATGATGGCAACCAACCGCCTTCACCGTTGTCGACATACATGATGTTGTAACCAACCACTAAGAAAGCAGTACAAGCAATTGCGTACAAACAGATGTTCTTAGTTAAAATTTCTGTGGTGTTCTTTGAACGAACTAGGCCAGCTTCTAACATCGCGAAGCCTGCTGCCATCCACATTACCAACGCACCTGAAATGAGGAAGAAAAAAGTGTCTAGTGCGTAACGTAGTTCCGTTACTGTTGTTGTAAGTTCCATATTAAAGTCTCCAGTCCTTGTAATTCTTTAAAGTGCTTCAGCATCCATTTCACCAGTACGAATTCGTACGGCTTGGCTTAGGTCATACACAAAAATTTTGCCGTCGCCGATTTTTCCGGTGTGTGCCGCTTGGCTAATCGCTTCAACAACTCGGTCAACATTCTCAGCTTGGGTAGCAATCTCTAGCTTCACCTTTGGTAGGAAATCCACTTGGTACTCTGCACCACGATACAATTCAGTATGTCCCTTCTGACGACCAAAGCCTTTCACTTCAGAAACAGTCATACCTTCAATACCCACATCAGAGAGCGCTTCGCGTACATCGTCTAATTTGAATGGCTTAACAATGGCATTTATTAATTTCATATTCGTTCCTTAAATTCTTACTTAATCCGTTAATTCTCTTATTACAATCCAAGTAGCGTGCCAAAAAGTTAAGTGCTTGATTTTAAATAAGATGAAGATAATAAGGTCGTAATAACGAAAAAGGCCGCACCAACATGGTGCAGCCTTTTCACTATCTTAATGCGCGATGCTCTTATTGCTCCAGTTTTGGGCAACGGAGCCTTCAAAGCTCTGAATGACTAACAAATAGGTCTTAGGACTAGTAACCTAAAAAATCCATCCAGCGTTCGATGAGCAGTTCGAAATCGTCGATTCCACAGCTTGCTTGGCTTTCACAGTTATAGAAGTCGAACTCACTGCCCTCTTCCATCTCTTGCTCATGCGCTAACACGTTTTCTTGAATCGTTACTTCGTCTTCATTAATCGCAAGGCTAATCTCTTTGCCAAGCAACGTCACTTCATTGCTCAAGTCCTGTCGAGATTGCTCAATCAACGCCATCACATGATCTAATTTTTGCTTATCTTTACCGATCTCTTCTTGAAGCCAACGGCCAACAATCTCATGGCCCATGCTGCATTTCACATAGTATTCACCCATTAGAGTGTTTCTAGTAAATTCAAACTCCATAACTCAACCTATACTGCATTAATACTCAAGCGATACTATTTCTGAGTATACCATTGTCTTGTCAGAAACGAGCGTATTGACGAATTTATCGTTACGATCCAACCTACACAGTCAATGAAGAGGAGGGCTCTATGCAGTTGAACGAAATGATTGCCAAACAAATTGTCGAACGAACCATGAAGATCATCCCACACTCGATTAATGTGATGGATAATAAAGGTCGCATTATTGGATCCAGTGATCCTACTCGCTTATACCAAAAACATGAAGGAGCGGTACTTGCCATCACCGAATCACGAGTCGTTAATATTGACGAAGCCACTGCCGAACACCTAAAAGGGGTTAAGCCTGGAGTTAATTTACCGATTCTATTTCAGGATAATGTCATTGGGGCGATTGGGGTTTCTGGGACACTGCAGCAAGTTCATCATTTTGGTGAGCTGGTGAAGATGACCGCTGAGCTTATTGTTGAACAAGCTGTACTTATGTCTCAAGTAGAATGGAATAAGAGGCATCGTGAAGAATTGGTATTGCAATTAATCCGAGGTAGCACGCTTAATGACATGCAACTGCAATCCATCGCACAGCGTCTGGATCTCGACCTTGCACAACCGCGGATTGCCGCCATCGTCAAGGTGTTACCGATAGGAGACACTGCGCCTTCATTGGAAAACTTACAGCAATTAGTACATTTACTTGAATATCCCGAGCGCGATAATTTAGTCGGTATCTTGTCTGTTTCACAAAACGAAGTGGTGGTACTCAAGCCTATAACCCTGATAGGGAACAGCTGGTCCAAGGATGCAGAAGCCAAGCGCGTGAAATTGCTACTCAAAAGAATAAAGAAAGAAGCTAAGTTTCAAATCAAGATTGCGCTTGGGGATTACTTTACCGGACTTTCTGGTTTAGCACGCTCATATGATACCGCTGAGCTCACTATGCGCAGTGTCGGTAACCGCCCCGGAGACATGTTTTTCTATCAAGACTATCGACTGCCGGCCATTATGAGTAGCCTGTTACAAGATCCATGGATTCGTGAGCAACTGGAGCAGTCTTACCTACATCTTCAACAACAGGACAGTAAAGGGATACTGATCAAAACTTTGAAGACATATTTAAAGCAGAACTGTGATTCAGCTCTCACCTGTAACGAACTACATATCCATCGCAATACGCTACGCTATCGAACAGACAAGATAAACCAAATAACATCATTAAATATCAACAATATAGACGATCTATTTCAACTCTACATTGCAATAAATCTATTCCACTGGTCGAGCTAAAAAATGTGCAACTGCACAATTTAAAAGGACCGATTTGAGCACTTATTTGTAGAGAATGACAAAGACTTACCAACCCTATATCTTTATATTTGCCGAAAATGACACATCGTTATCTGGGAAATAGAACATGATTGAAGTTTCAACTCTTGGCGCACTTTCAGCATTGATTGTTGCTATCGCGCTCATTCTTAAAAAAGTGCCACCCACCTACGGCATGATCATCGGTGCTTTGGTTGGCGGCGTGGTTGGCGGCGTTTCTCTCACCGAAACCGTTGAGTTAATGATAGGTGGTGCCCAAGGGATCGTCACTTCAGTGATGCGAATTCTCGCCGCTGGTGTGTTGGCCGGCGTACTAATTGAATCAGGGGCGGCTACCTCGATTGCAGAATCCATCATCAAAAAAGTAGGCGAAACTCGCGCCTTACTTGCTCTTGCCATTGCGACCATGATTTTAACCGCTGTTGGCGTTTTCGTTGATGTGGCCGTTATCACGGTTTCTCCTATTGCACTGGCTATTGCTCGCCGCGCAGACCTTTCTAAAACCGCGATCCTTTTGGCGATGGTGGGCGGCGGTAAAGCAGGTAATGTCATGTCGCCTAACCCAAATGCCATTGCGGCGGCTGATGCGTTCAATGTTCCGTTAACCTCTGTGATGGCTGCAGGCGTGATTCCGGGTCTATTTGGGCTGCTTTTCGCCTACTTCTTGGCAAAGCGCCTCGTCAATAAAGGTTCAAAAGTAGCGGAAAGTGAAGTGGTCAAAGCGGATCAAAGTTCACTGCCAAGCTTTTCTTCTTCAATCGTTGCACCGTTAGTGGCTATTGCCCTACTCGCGCTGCGACCACTCGCTGATATCAATGTTGATCCTCTAATTGCATTACCCTTGGGTGGATTGCTGGGTGCACTGGCTATGGGTCGCTTCAAACAAGCCAATAGCTTTGCGGTTTCAGGCTTGTCACGTATGGCACCGGTTGCTGTAATGCTACTGGGCACAGGAACCATTGCAGGCATCATTGCTAACTCAGGACTAAAAGCTGATCTGATTGAAGTGCTGACGATGTCTGGGCTGCCTTCTTACTTACTTGCTCCGTTTTCTGGCGCACTGATGGCACTATCAACCGCATCGACAACTGCCGGAACAGTAGTGGCATCGAATGTATTTGCCAGCACCATTCTTGAGCTAGGTGTTCCAGCTCTCGCAGGCGCAGCAATGATCCACTCTGGTGCGACAGTACTTGACCATATGCCACATGGTAGCTTCTTCCATGCCACGGGTGGTGCGGTACATATGAGTATTCATGAACGTCTAAAACTCATCCCTTATGAGTCAGCGGTCGGTCTTGTTATCGCCTTCGTCTCAGTAATGATCTTCGGTGTATTTGGTCTGTTTGTTTAAGTTTAAAGGTATCAAAATGAAAATTGTAATTGCTCCTGACTCATATAAAGAAAGCCTATCAGCAATGGGCGTTGCTCAAGCGATTGAAGATGGCTTTAAACAGCTAATACCAAACGCCGAATACGTAAAATTACCAATGGCTGATGGTGGTGAAGGCACAGTACAATCTCTGGTGGATGCGACCAATGGCTCTATCATCCAACATCCAGTGATTGGTCCATTAGGTGAAATTGTCGAAGGCTTCTACGGTATGTTCGGTGACGGTAAAACTGCCATTATTGAAATGGCGGCCGCTTCCGGCCTAGATTTAGTCTCTCCAGAACAACGTAATCCACTAAAAACCACTACCTATGGTACGGGTGAGTTGATCAAAGCCGTATTAGATAAAGGTGTTGAGCATATTATTATTGGCATTGGTGGTAGTGCGACCAATGATGGTGGCTTAGGAATGGCTCAAGCGCTAGGCATTCGTATGCTAGATGCAGAGGGTCACGAGCTGGTGTTTGGTGGTGGTGAACTGTCAAAACTGACAACCATTGATCTCACCAACCTCGACCCACGCCTACAAAACGTACGCTTAGAGGTCGCTTGTGATGTCGATAATCCATTATGCGGACCAAAAGGGGCATCACAGGTATTCGGTCCGCAAAAAGGCGCAACACCAGAAATGGTTGAGCTGTTAGATGCTAACCTTGCTCATTATGCCAGTATCATGAAAAACCAGTTAGGCGTCGATGTCATTGATCTCCCTGGTGCTGGCGCGGCAGGCGGTCTAGGCGCGGCACTTGTTGGCCTGTTAAATGCGGAGCTTCGCCCTGGTATTAACATCGTAATGGACGCCGTCAATTTAGATGAAATAGTCTCAGATGCTGATCTTGTGATTACAGGAGAGGGGCGCATTGATAGCCAAACCATTCATGGCAAAACACCGATTGGTGTCGCTCGCACAGCCAAAAAACATAAACTGCCTGTCATCGGTATTGCCGGCTGTCTAGCCAGTGATTGTGGTGTGGTTCATGAGCATGGTATCGACGCGGTATTTGCGGTAGTGAACCGTTCAGTAGACTTGCCGACAGCTTTGGCTGAAGCGGCTGAAAATATTGAACTTACTGCTCGCAATGTTGCAGCAATGTATACGATTAAGCACTAATCGAGCTCTCTGTAAGCTAAAAGCAATTTTCGCTGTATGCTAAAAGCAATTAAGGCCGCTATTCACAGCGGCCTTAATTATATTTACAACAAAATCAGACGTTACGCAGGCTCTTGGAAGATAACCGTGTCTGCTTTTTCCGTGTACTGACCCATTTTATGGAAGTTCAGGTAACGGTATGTATCAGCAGCCGTTGCATTAATCTTCTCAGCGTACTCTAAGTACTCTTCTTTCGTTGGGATGCGACCTAGAATCGCGCCAACAGCAGAAAGCTCAGCAGAAGCCAGATAAACGTTCGCGCCATTACCTAAGCGGTTCGGGAAGTTACGCGTTGACGTCGACATAACCGTCGAAGCATCAGCAACACGAGCTTGGTTACCCATACATAGTGAACAGCCAGGAGTTTCGATACGTACCCCAGCACGACCGAAGATGCCGTAGTAGCCTTCTTCTGTCAGTTGGTCTTTATCCATCTTCGTTGGCGGAGCCACCCATAGGCGAGTATTTAGCGAGCCGTTAAACTCTTCTAGCATCTTACCTGCAGCACGAAAGTGACCGATGTTCGTCATACAAGAACCGATGAACACTTCTTGAATCTCAGTACCTTGAACGTCCGAAAGAAGACGAGCATCATCTGGATCGTTTGGTGCACATAGGATTGGTTGATCGATGTCAGCAAGATCAATCTCGATAACGTGCGCGTATTCCGCATCTGAATCAGCAGATAGCAACTCAGGGTTCTCTAGCCACTCTTCCATTGCTGTAATACGACGCTCAATCGTACGAACATCACCGTAACCTTCAGCGATCATCCACTTCAGCATCACGATGTTCGAGTTCAAGTACTCAGAGATAGACTCTTCAGAAAGCTTAACGGTACAACCTGCAGCAGAACGCTCAGCAGATGCATCAGAAAGCTCAAATGCTTGCTCAACAGATAAGTGCTCAACACCTTCAATTTCTAGTACACGACCAGAGAATTCGTTGATCTTACCGGCTTTCTCTACCGTTAGTAGGCCTTGCTTGATGCCGTAAAGAGGAATGGCATGTACTAGGTCACGTAGCGTGATACCCGGTTGCATTTCACCTTTAAAGCGAACCAAGATAGATTCAGGCATATCAAGAGGCATAACGCCTGTTGCTGCAGCAAATGCTACCAAGCCAGAACCCGCAGGGAATGAAATACCTAGAGGGAAACGAGTATGCGAGTCACCACCTGTACCTACAGTATCAGGAAGAAGCATACGGTTTAGCCATGAGTGGATAACGCCATCACCCGGACGAAGTGAAACACCCGCACGATTCATGATGAAATCAGGTAGCGTATGGTGAGTGTTTACATCGACTGGTTTAGGGTATGCCGATGTGTGACAGAAAGACTGCATTACAAGGTCTGCAGAGAAACCAAGACACGCCAGATCTTTAAGCTCATCACGAGTCATAGGACCGGTCGTATCTTGAGAACCGACTGTCGTCATTTTAGGTTCACAGTACTGACCAGCACGAACACCTTCAACGCCACATGCTTTACCAACCATCTTCTGAGCTAGCGTGTAGCCTTTATCAGATGCAGATGGATCGATTGGTTTAGCAAACAGATCCGTTTCAGCTAGACCTAGAGCGTCACGAGCACGACCCGTTAGACCACGACCGATGATCAGTGGAATACGGCCACCAGCACGCACTTCATCAAGAAGTACTTTGCTTAGCTCAAAGTTTGAAATCACAGAACCGTTCTTGTGAACAACACCTTCGTACGGGTAGATATCAATGATATCGCCCATGTTCATGTCTTGTACGTTCAGTTCAATGGGTAGTGCGCCTGAATCTTCCATTGTGTTGTAGAAGATTGGTGCAATTTTACCACCAAGACAAACACCGCCAGTACGCTTGTTTGGTACGAATGGGATATCTTCACCCATGAACCAAAGTACTGAGTTTGTTGCCGATTTACGTGAAGAACCTGTACCAACAACATCACCAACGTAAGCCAGTGGAATGCCATCTTTTTGCATTTCTTCAATTTGTTTGATTGGACCAACGCTACCCTGTTCATCAGGAGTAATGCCATCACGTTCCATCTTCAGCATCGCTTTCGCGTGTACTGGGATGTCAGGACGTGACCATGCATCAGGCGCTGGAGATAGGTCATCGGTGTTCGTTTCACCAGTGACTTTAAATACTTTTACTGTGATTTTTTCTGCTACTTTATCTTTCGCTGTAAACCATTCAGCATCAGCCCAAGATTGAAGTACTTGTTGTGCAGCAGCATTGCCAGCTTTCGCTTTCTCTTCTACGTCATAGAACGCATCGAACATCAGTAGAGTATGAGATAGCGCTTTAACAGCGATTGGAGCAAGCTCAGCATCGTCTAGTAGAGATACTAGAGATTCGATGTTGTAACCGCCTTGCATGGTACCAAGCAGTTCTGCAGCTTTTGCTTTGCTTACTAGTGGCGAAGCTACTTCACCTTTAGTGATAGCCGTAAGGAAGCCAGCTTTTACGTAAGCAGCTTCATCTACACCCGGTGGAATGCGATTTTCTAGTAGGTCAAGAATGATTTCTTCTTCACCTTGAGGTGGATTCTTCAGAAGTTCAACTAGGCCAGCTACCTGCTCAGCATCTAGTGGTTTTGGAACAACTCCTTCGGCAGCACGTTCTTCGACGTGTTTACGGTAGGCTTCAAGCACGACTTTTTTCCTCTCATTGCGGTTCACTTCTTCCCTTCATAATTGTTAGTAAAATAAAGAAGTGAACATCCTTGGAAACTTGGCTCTCCATTGCCATTTTTGTCATTCAATTTGTATTGATGAGCGGCGTCATAGAGGCCAAACTGTGGGCGGTAGAATAGCAAATTTAACGTTAAATTAAAATCTTATCATTTTGACCAACATAGCAAGTTAAGACGAAAGTCCCACTATTTTTGCCTAATTACGCACTTAAATGGCGACTCTGCGCATGATTATTTGTAGGACGTACCTACAATCAGATACACCGAATCGAAATTATCTTCGGTTCGGCCATAAGCTAAAATGATCGGCCCGATTGGTGAATCAACACCCGCGAAAACAGAACCCGCGGTGTACATTGGCGCTTCATCAAGCCTTAAATCATTGTTCGACCAGACACCACCATGTTCAATGGATGCGCCCACGTAGAATGGTGATTCAAAGAGTCCGAAGTCATTTTCAAACCACTTATAACGATAAGTAAGACTGGTATAAGCCAAGTTCTGACCAATCATACTGTTCCTTGGAATACCTGACAGGTTTAAGAAGCCACCAAGCTCTTTAGGATCAATAGGGAAAATCGAATTTTTGCTCTCTACAATGCCGTAATCAACCTTTCCGACTAAAGTATGTCGTTCATAACTTTTTGCAGCCATGAAATTAGCCGAAAATTCGTAAACAGTATCGCTTTCAGCCGCTAGCTCCGGGCTATCTCCAGACGTGTTGTCCTCAAAATCATCATGAGAAACAAGGTACTCAAGATCAACAAAGTAACCTTCCGTTGGCAAACTAAAATTATCTAAAGTATCGAGTCGATAACTAATAAACGCACCTATACGTGCATACGCTCCGTTACCAAAAGATGGTATCGAAGAAACCTCAAAATCCCCATCAGTATAACGAGCACCAAATTTCAGTTCTTGCCACAAGGTAGGCTGATAGCCTAAAGCCAATTCACTAACATATTGACTATAAGTCAGTGGAACATAGTCTATAGTCGCATCTAATGTCGGCTCTCCAACCTCCCCCTCAACCACTGGCAAGTTTCTGTTTTCCTTACTGTAAACAATCGATGCAGAAGTGAACAGTTTTTGACTCGAAAAGAAGGGCGAGTAAAGTTCCGCTTCAATTCGTTTGTCAGTACCCATCTCGACGTTAGTTCTTAGCTCTGCACCATGCTTATTAATATCGGTAAAGTTAGCTGAGACACCGATCGAGTACTGACTGGTAGTAGAGAAATCATCTTCAAGAAAGAATCGAAAGTTGAGGTAGTTTGGGCCCCAAGACTTTTCGTTCACATCGACTTGAAGTTGATCTTCACCGTCAACGTTGTCAAATTCATAAGTCACCAACTCGAATCTATCTAGCGCATAGAGGTCTTGTACTTTAGATTCAATTTCACTGGTCTTCAGAATCTCACCTGAATCAAGGTTTAAACGGTTTTCGATCAGCTTATCGGAATAGTGGGTATTGTTATTGATAACAACTCGGTCAACGACGGTCTTATCGCCGTGTTTTAGCTGTCTGCGCGCTTTTTGTTTGTCCTCGATATAATGCTGATAATCGGCATTTGAGAGCGATAGCTTAGAAAGTTCATCAGTATGCTGCTTAGCAGCTTCATAGCCCGCGAGGAAAGCCGATGGCATTTTATCAAATTCTGTCGTCTCCATTTCCCCAACATCTGGGCGCAGGAAGACATCATCGTCTGTTAAAGTTTCAGCTTGCTCTTGGGTGCTGCGTTGAACAAGATAATTAGAGAGTTGGTCAGCTGCGGCTAGAAAATTCGTGAAATCATCTTTGCCTTTGTAGTTGGTACTGATATCCACCGCAATGACGATGTCTGCACCCATCGCTCTGGCTACGTCGACGGGCATGTTATTGGTGACACCACCATCAACCAGCATTCGACCATCGAGGTCATAAGGGGGAAGCGCGCCGGGAACTGACATACTCGCCATCATGGCATCAACAAGGTGGCCATGATCGATGACCACCTCTTCAAGTTCGATAATGTCAGTTGCGACTGAACGGTATGGGATAGCAAGATGGTCGAAAGAATCGAATGAGGATAGATTACCCGTGGTCTCACGCAGAATACGCAACATATTCTGGCCTTGCACCACCCCTTTCCTTGCTTTGATTTCGCCCCAACCTAAGCCGAGATCGGTGTTCAGTTGGTAGCGGTCTTCATATTCTTTGTCACGTACGCGGCGATCACTACGGTTAACGCGATCACGATAACCGCGATTCCAATCAACCGTATAAATAAAGCTCTCGATCTCGTCTGCGCTCATCCCTGTCGCATAAAGACCACCAACGTATGAGCCCATACTGGTACCGGTAATGTAATCAACCGGGATTTGCATCTCTTCTAGAGCTTTAAGCACACCAATGTGAGCTGCACCTTTTGCCCCGCCACCAGCAAGAACGACAGCAACGGTTGGTCTTTTATGAGCTTGTTCAGCCTGCTGAGATTGATCAACCTGTGTCGCGGTGGATGCAAACAGCTGAAAACTGATCACAGTACCGACAACACCTAAGCCACTCACTAACCAACGAGAAATCATTATTTTAACTGTCCTTGTCATTCTTTCTTGTTACGACTTTACCACTGAAAAAGCTTCTTTAGCCACTGTTTTGGTTGACTTTCACAGCCCTTTTTAATGTTTCCACCCTCATCCCAAAGTGGCAGTTTAACTGCACCATCACAATCAAACTCTAAAGCCCCTTCAGAAGTTCGAGTAAAGTTAGCGGTGACAATTCCTGTCGGCCAAGGCAGTAATAACTGCTCGGGTGTTCTCTGTTTGAGATAATCGGCATAAACACGTAACGCACCACTCGAACCAGTAAGCTTAGTCGGCTTATTATCATCACGTCCTAGCCAGATGGTCGTCACTTCACGGCCATCTACGCCCACGAACCAACTGTCTCGGCTGTCATTACTAGTGCCAGTTTTACCAGCTAACCCTGCCCATGCAAACTGACCTTGTAGGAAACGGCCCGTGCCTTCCGACACGCCACGTTTCATTGCATAGGTTGTAAGCCAAGCGGCTTGCTGGTCAACGCTTTGTGATACACGAGGGATCGACTGATACAGAACCTCGCCATCGTTATCAACAACTGAGCGAAGCGCAGACAAAGGTGCTATACGCCCAGAATTGGTAATGGTTTGATACATCTGCGCAACTTGGAACGGAGTCAGTGAGAACGAACCCAAAAACATCGACGGCACTGGGCGAATCTCATTTTTATCGACCCCCAGTTTTCCAATCGTATCCGAGACACTATCAATGCCTAATTGCATGCCTAAACGAACAGTAGGTACGTTGTAAGACTTAGAAAGCGCCACATACAAAGGCACATCGCCACGGAACTTACGATCGAAGTTTCTCGGGCTCCACACGCTACCTTTACTGCCTTTCAAGCTCAGTGGCGTGTCTTTCAATGTTGTCGCCAACGTGTACTTCTGAGGCTGCTCTAGTGCGGTTAAGTAAATTGCAGGCTTGACCAAAGAACCAATTGGGCGACTCGCGTTCAAGGCACGGTTAAAGCCATCGTAGCCAGTACGCTTACCACCGACCATCGCCCGGATTTCACCGGTATTTCTATCCACGGCAATAGCTGCTGCTTCCAGCTTATTACCTGCGGTTTTCGATAAATCAGGCACCTTACGAGCAATCGACTTCTCTAACTTGTCTTGAGATACCGGATCCAGAGAGGTAAAGACTCGAATCCCTTTTTTCGCCTCAAATCGATCGCCGACATACTTCTTAAGCTCAATGTTTACTTGTTGGAAATAAGCGGGCTGACGGCTAGCAATGCGTGGGTTGTCTTGAATATCCAAATCACGACTCGCCGCCTCTTCGTATTGTCGCGGAGTTAAGATGTCTTGTTGCATCAATAAGCGAAGAACCAGATCGCGTCGAGTCTTAGCACGCTCAGGATAGCGAACCGGATTGTAATACGACGGTCCTTTCACCATACCCACCAGCAGTGCTAGCTGATCGATGCGCAGCTCTTGAATAGGTTGACCAAAATACAAACGAGACGCTAAACCGAAGCCATGAATCGCTTGCCCACCATTTTGTCCAAGATAAACCTCATTTAAGTAAGCCTCTAGGATACGGTCTTTGCTGTAACGATGGTCTAAGATAAGTGCAATGTAGGCTTCACGAACCTTACGCCACAATGTACGTTCACTGGACAGGAACAGGTTTTTTGCCAACTGTTGTGTCAGCGTACTACCACCTTGTACCGTTCGCCCAGCTTTGACGTTAACGACCATTGCACGAGCGATGGCCAGTGGCGACACACCATCGTGTTGATAGAAGTTTCGGTCTTCGGTTGCCAGTAAGGCATCAACCATCACTTCTGGGAACTGATTGCGTTTTAAGAACAGGCGCTGCTCATCGTTACTTTTCTCAAGCATGCCAAGCATTTTCGGTTCAACACGCAGGTAGCCCATGTCGCCTTTCTTCTCCAGCGACTGAATGCGAGTTAATTCGTTACCATTGAAGTGCAGCATCACATGACGATCCGCTTCCGGTCCATCAACAAACTCGAACGGACGACGAATCATTTCAATCTTGGTCGAAGAAGAAGAGTATTCGCCTGGGTGACGAGGCGCGTTCACCTTACGGTAATTAAGTACATCGAGCTCATTCTTAACCTGAACCAAACTCACCGGAGTTCCCGGAGACAGGTCTAGCACTCGCGCATAAACCACGGTTGGCAAATCAAACAGCTGACCTTCAAAGCGCTGTTTGACCACAGAATCAAGATAAATACCGACGAACAACAGCAATGCCGCAAGCGCTAAGCCCGCTTTCCAAGAAATGCCCCATAGGATCTTCAACCAACCTCTTTTGCCAGATTTCTTAGCCTTAGGTTTGGTCTTTTTCGCAGCCGCTCTTGGTTTTCTTGGCTTGGCTTTGGTCGCTGGTGACTTCTTTGCTGGCGCTTTTTTAGGTGGTGCCTTTTTTGGCGTTAACATTTTGGTCATCATCGATTCAACTGTCGTTTGGTTTTAGTGGTTGCTACATGGTTAGCAGGGTCATCCGGCCAAGGATGTTTTGGGTAACGGCCTTTCATCTCTTTTTGTACTTCTTTGTACGCACCAGCCCAAAAGCCGGCTAAATCTTGAGTAATTTGCAGTGGTCGCTGTGCTGGAGAAAGTAGCTCAAGCACTACTTTTTTACGCCCTTGCGCGATCAATGGCGAGTCTTGTTCGCCAAAGACTTCCTGCATTCGCACTGAGATCACTGGTTCAGATTGATATTGATAACGAATGGCCTTCTTGCTGCCTGTTGGCATCAGATAGTGTGTTGGCAGCCATTGGTCGATTTCTTGATTCAAAGGCCAGCCAAGATAAGCCGACAATGCTTGCTCAATCGAAACACTAGCCAGCCCTTTTGCCGACTTAATGCCATTCAGATAGGGAGATAGCCACTCATCAAGGTGTTCAATCAAACTCGCATCGTCCATCGCTGGCCAATCATGCTCAGGCATCCAAAGTGCTGCACAGCGCACACGCTCAACCAACTGCTTAGCCGAAGCTGTCCAATTTAAGCGATCCAGCCCGCATCGAGCGACATAATTGAGCAGCGCTTGGCTCGCCTGATTCGCATCGGGATCAGGTAAAGCTTTGGTGCTGATAATCAACTTGCCCAGAGATACACGCTGCTCAGCAACTAAACGGCCACGTTTCTCATCCCAATCGGCGTAATCGGAACGCACAAACAGTTTTGGAAATTCAGCTTCTAACTGTGCGATATCAACCGCGGTGGCTAAGAAAATCTGACTGGCTCGCCCTGTGCTGCGCATCAAATCAATCACTACGATATAGTTATTGTTCGCCAGTGGATCATCATCACGAACCTCAGCACCGTGGCCATTCGCCAAAAGGAAAGCACTGCTGGTCGCGCTTCTCACTTGTGCAATCCGGTCTGGGAAGGCAAAACAAAGCACTAATGGTAGCAATGATTCGTCAGCTTGTGACAAATCTAAGTGATGATTGAGTTTGCTCGCGAGACTTTTCGCTCGCTGCAGCACAACGCTATTTTTGGAATGTTTTCTTTGCTTAAGTCGATGCAAAGAGTGTTGAATATCCGTCACATTGCGCTCCGGCTCTTCCAGCAAAGCAGCAGCAACAATCGCGACATTCAACAGAGCAGGACTACCTTGCTGCGCTTTAACCAACATGCTGGCAATACGAGGCTCTAGACCTAAACGTTGGACCTGTTTTCCTAATGCCGTAAATTGACCATTATCGTCTAACAATTCAAGAGTCTGTAAGAGTTGCTTGGCTTGCCCGATAGAAGCTTTGGGTGGAACGTCTAACCATTGCAGTTCATCAGCACTCGCAGCGCCCCATTGCGTCAATTCAGACACCAGCGAAGACAAATCAGAATGAAGAATTTCAGGTTCTGGTATAGCTGGTTGCTGCATCAGCTGCGTTTCGCTGTACAAACGAACGCACAAGCCCTCTTCAATTCGTCCCGCACGACCTGCTCGTTGTTCAGCAGAAGATTGCGAGATCTTAACTTGCTCAAGCTTAGTAATACCGGTTTTCAGATCGAACTTCGCCACACGTTCAAGCCCGGAATCAACCACCAATCGAATGCCTTCAATCGTCAAAGAAGTCTCAGCAATATTGGTCGCTAACACCACCTTTCGACGCCCTTTCTCTGATGGCGCGATCGCTTTCTGCTGTTGAGAAAAGCTGAGTTGCCCATACAGAGGACACACATCGATATCATTGGCGAATTGTTCTAGTTGAGATTCCACCTGTTTAATCGCAGAAACGCCCGGTAAAAAGGCCAGAAGTGAGCCTAACTCTTTCTCCATCAGCGAACGAATCACGTTAGCCATTTTAGGGGCTAGATATTCATTTGCACTAAGAGGCTGATAACGGAAATCGACCGGAAAGGTGCGACCTTGTGATTCAACGTATTTGGCATCCGGTAGCAAAGTTTGTAGCGCTTGTTGATCTAAGGTTGCCGACATCACAACCACTTTCAGATCGTCACGCAGCGCGTCTTGGATCTCTAAGCTAAAAGCCAATGCGGTATCTGCGTGAATGCTGCGCTCATGAAATTCATCAAAGATCACCATATCAACCCCTGTCAATTCAGGGTCGGTTTGGATCATTCTTGTCATGATCCCTTCAGTAACAATCTCTAAGCGAGTCGTACTGCTGATTTTAGATTCACCACGAACTCTAAAGCCAATGCTCTCTCCCACCTTTTCTCCCAATTGGCTCGCTAAGTAAGTGGCAATATTCCTTGCCGCTAAACGCCTCGGTTCAAGCATGATGATTTTGCCTTGAACGGCGTTGGTCTTAACTAACTGTAAAGGGAAGAATGTTGACTTACCCGCACCGGGAGCGGCCTTTAGAATAAGTTGAGTGTGTGTTTCTACGCCAGCGAGCAGATCTGGCATCACAGCTTCTATGGGCAGTTGTGGCAATGGGAGAACCTTGTGGTGTAATGTTGGCAACATTGTACATAAAAACCTACCTGTCTAAATAAGTAATATGCACTTCAATCCGCCATTAGAGCCAGCGACTCTTATTAAACGCTATAAACGCTTTCTCACTGACATCCAACTTCCTGACGGCAGCGAACGCACTATTCACTGCGCTAACACTGGAGCAATGACAGGATGTGCGACTCCTGGCAATACGGTGTGGTACTCAACCTCCGATAATGCAAAAAGAAAGTACCCAAACAGCTGGGAGATCTCAGAAACAGACAAAGGTCATCGTATTTGTGTAAATACTGCGCGGGCAAACCAGCTAGCGGTGGAAGCAATTGAAAATGGGACTATAGTTGAACTCTTAGGTTATAACGCGTTACGAACCGAAGTGAAATATGGCAGCGAGAATAGTCGCATTGATATTCTGCTTGAAGATAACGAAAAGCCGCCTTGCTATATCGAAGTGAAAAGCGTCACTTTGCTCGACGAGCTAGAAACGTCAACTAAAGGGCAAGGTTTTTTCCCTGATGCGGTCACAACCAGAGGCCAAAAACATCTGCGTGAACTCACAGAAATGGTCGAATCTGGAAATAGAGCCGTACTTTTATTCACTGTTTTACATTCAGGTATTGAAAAAGTGTCTGCGGCACACCATATAGACGCCAAATATTCGTTATTACTAAAACAAGCACAAGACGCTGGAGTTGAAGTGCTTTGCTATAAAGCAGAGCTCAGCAGTACTCAAATACAACTAAAACAAGCTGTTGAATTTATCAATAGCTAAGCAAAGATGCTGAACTAATCACATTGATTGCAAGTTTGAATAAGAGTATTTGCCACCATTCGTTCTTTCTGCTATAGATACCCGCCTTAAAATTAGCTGCTTTGCAGTTGACTAGGTGTAAATAGGAGATGCTGTATGCCAGAATCTAAGAAAAAAGCGCTAGGCATCCTAGCCATCGCAGGTGTTGAACCGTACCAAGAGAAGCCAGGTGAAGAGTACATGTCACCTGAGCAAACGGAACATTTTACAAAAATTTTATCAGCTTGGCGCAACCAGCTCAGGGAAGAAGTTGATCGTACTGTGCACCACATGCAGGACGAAGCAGCGAATTTCCCAGACCCAGTTGACCGTGCTTCTCAAGAAGAAGAATTCAGCCTAGAGTTACGTAACCGTGACCGTGAGCGTCGTCTTATCAAAAAAATTGAGAAGACATTAGACAAGATCGAAGAAGACGATTTCGGCTTCTGTGATTCTTGCGGTATCGAGATTGGCATTCGTCGCCTTGAAGCTCGTCCAACTGCTGATCTTTGTATTGACTGTAAAACACTTGCAGAGATCAAAGAAAAACAGATGCAAGGTTAATTCTTGCAGATGTAAAGAAAGGGAGCCTTGGCTCCCTTTTTTGTTTGTTATCCAAGCGAAGTATTTCACACGCTTGATAGTAAATAGCAGCTTTAAGCCTTAGTTCTATACATCAAACCTTGTTCTATAGATTGAAGCTTAGTTCTAGGCATTAAAGCTCTTGTCAAACGTCTTAAGAATCGGCTACTGCGGTACCATTTAGATTAGGTTGTTCACTCATGAATTATATCGGGCGCTTTGCACCATCACCGTCAGGTCCTCTTCATTTTGGCTCACTTGTTGCTGCTCTTGGTAGCTACTTTCAAGCGAAATCTAACCAAGGAAAATGGTTAGTTCGTATGGAAGACCTCGACCCGCCAAGAGAAATGGCCGGCGCTGCAGACCTCATTCTTAAGACGCTTGAGGCTTACCATCTATTTTGGGATGGTGAAGTCGTCTATCAAAGCCAACGTCATGACTTGTATCAAGCTCAAATCGATCAATGGGTTGCTGACAATCAAGCCTTCTACTGCCAATGCACCCGCAAGCAGATAAAGGCTTTGGGCGGCTTTTACAATGGTCACTGTCGAGATGTAGGCCTAATCGATTCAGGTGAACAGGCGGTGCGCTTGTGCATGGACTTTCCAGTAGAGTCCTTTGATGATGTTCGCCACGGCACCATTCAAATCCCTAAAGCACTAGCTGTAGAAGATTTTATTATTAAACGCAGAGATGGATTGTTTGCCTATAACTTGGCCGTTGTCCTTGATGACATCGAACAAGGAGTAACAGAAGTCGTAAGAGGCGCAGATCTGATAGAACCCACCGGTCGACAAATCAGTTTGTATAAGACGCTCAAGCAAAAAACAGTGAGCTACTTGCACTTACCATTGGCAACCGATGGCTTGGGGAATAAACTGTCAAAACAGAACCATGCCACCGCGATAGATCTCGACAACCCAAAACCAACGTTACTCAACGCGATGCGATTCTTAGGTTTTGATATCCCGACGGCTCTTTGTGAGGCTTCAATGGATGAGATTTTATTGTGGGGCTGCCAGCAATGGAACGTCAGTCAGTTACCTGATAGTTTACAAAAAGAGCACTGTAATTAGCTCGAAACTCACGGCAAATAGCAAAAACGACACATAAAAATGCCATAACCAACCAATGTGGTTAAGCAGACGATGTTCTCAAATGGCTCGCGCTAAGCTATTATTAGCCGCAATTAAACTCTGCACTACCACTTTGGACTAAGAGAAAAACAAAGTTGGCGATACCTACTTTGTTCTAAACTAATGAATACAAACGACAATACCCCAAGCGAACAACGCGGATTCCACGAATTAGCTCTGAATATTTATACTCGTCAAGAGCACAATATTTCACGCAAGCAGATCAGCGACAACGCACTAAAAGTGCTATATCGCCTGAATGGTGCGGGTTTTGACGCATTTCTAGTCGGTGGTGGTGTGCGCGATATCTTATTAGGCTCTCAGCCAAAAGATTTTGATATTGCGACCAACGCAACGCCAGAGCAGATCAAACACCTCTTCAGAAACTGTCGCCTTATCGGTCGCCGTTTCCGCTTGGCACATATCATGTTTGGTCGTGACATCATTGAAGTGGCAACTTTCCGTGGTCACCACCAAGAACCATCAAAAAACGTTTCTGCACAATCGAAAGAAGGCATGCTGCTGCGCGATAACGTGTACGGCAGTGTTGATGAAGATGCAGAGCGTCGTGATTTCACAATCAACGCGATGTACTACAACATTGCAGACTACAGCATCCACGATTACGCGGGTGGTGTAGAAGATTTAGAAGATAAACTGATCCGCCTGATTGGCGATCCAGAAACGCGTTACCGCGAAGACCCAGTGCGTATGCTACGTGCAATGCGCTTCGCCGCTAAACTGGATTTCGACATCGAAGAAGACACGGCTGACCCGATTGAAGAGTTAGCTCACCTTCTAAGAGATATCCCAGCAGCGCGCCTTTACGAAGAGTCTCTGAAATTACTGCAATCAGGTCACGGTTTAGAAACCTACCACTTGATGCGCGAGTACAATCTATTCCAACAGATGTTCCCAGCGGTAGCGGAGCACTTCACCGAAGATTACGACTCACACACAGAGCAGATGCTTGATTTGGTTCTCGATTCAACCGACCTTCGCATCGAAGATGGTAAGCGAGTAAACCCAGCATTCATGTTCGCAGCGATGCTTTGGTACCCAATGAACAAGCTGGCAGACAAACTTGTCGCTGAACAGGGTATGGCACACTACGATGCGATCATGGAAGCGAGTAACATCATTCTAGATCAGCAAGTAAAGTCTATTGCTATTCCTCGTCGTCACACAGCAACCATTCGCGAAGTTTGGCAACTGCAACTTCGACTGCCTCGTCGCAACGGTAAACGCGCTGTTCGTCTAATGGAATTAAACAAATTCCGTGCAGGCTACGATTTCCTAGAAATGCGTGGTGAGATTGAAGGTGGCGAAACCAAAGAGTTAGCAAAATGGTGGGAGCGTTATCAGACTGCAGGTCGTAACATGCGTCAAGCAATGGCTAACGACGTTGCAGCACCATCAAAGTCAGGCCATCGTCGCCGTAAGACTTACCGAAACAAAAAGAGTAAGCAATCAGAATGATAACTGCTTACATTGCGGTCGGCAGCAACCTTGCCGACCCAGTTAGCCAAGCAAATTTGGCTATCGAAACGCTAAAAAGCCTACCGCGATCAACGTTTATTGCGACCTCTCAGCTATATAGTAGCACTCCAATGGGACCGCAAAATCAACCAGACTACATCAACGCGGTAGTCGCTATCCAAACCGAATTAACGCCAATTGAACTGCTTGATTGCACTCAAAAGATCGAACTAGAGCAAGGGCGCGTCCGTAAAGACGAACGTTGGGGACCAAGAACCTTGGATCTCGACATTGTGCTATACGGCAATGAGGTGATCGATTCAGAGCGCTTAATCGTTCCTCATTATGGAATGAAAGAACGAGAGTTTGTACTCTACCCGCTTGCTGAAATCGCACCAAGTTTACAACTCCCTGATGGGACTGAGCTGACAGAACTACTGAAAATAGTAGATAAGAACGGGCTCAATGTTTGGCAACAATAGCCAAGCGCATTAAGGAAAACCAATGAAAAAAGTAACCATTAACGACCTGATCAAATGCAAACGTGAAGGCCGTAAATTTGCGACTTCGACAGCTTATGATGCGAGCTTTGCTCAATTATTCGAAAGCCAAGAAATGCCAGTTCTGCTTGTCGGTGATTCACTGGGTATGGTTTTACAAGGCCATAACGATACATTACCAGTAACCGTTGAAGACATTGCTTACCATACTCGCTCAGTGCGTGCTGGTAGCCCAAATTGTCTTCTTATGGCTGACATGCCTTTCATGAGCTACGCGACGCCAGAACAAGCTTGTGAGAGCGCAGCGACTTTGATGCGTGCTGGTGCGAACATGGTAAAAATCGAAGGCGGAAGCTGGTTGGTTGATACTGTGAAGATGCTAACAGAACGTGCAGTACCAGTATGTGCACACTTAGGCTTGACGCCCCAGTCTGTGAACATTTTTGGTGGTTACAAGATTCAAGGTCGTGACGACGAGCAAGCCGACAAAATGGTTGCTGACGCGTTAGCACTGCAAAACGCAGGCGCTCAAATCGTTCTACTTGAATGTGTGCCAGCTTCATTGGCAAAACGAATTACAGAAGCTTGTGACGTACCGGTTATCGGTATCGGCGCAGGTAATGTTACCGATGGTCAGATCTTGGTTATGCATGACATGTTCGGTATTTCTGCGAACTACATGCCGAAGTTCTCTAAGAACTTCCTAGCAGAAACAGGTGATATGCGTAAGGCAGTAGCTCTATACAAAGAAGAAGTAGAGAGCGCGCGCTTCCCTGATGAAGCTCATACAATCGCTTAGGAGTAAGTATGCAAACTTTTGCTGAAATAGCGGCTCTTCGTGAGCAGATTAAACAGTTTAAGCGTGATGGACGTACGGTTGCTTTTGTACCGACAATGGGAAACCTGCATGAAGGCCACCTGACTCTGGTAAAGAAAGCTCGTGAACTGGCCGACATCGTTGTGGTAAGCATCTTTGTAAACCCAATGCAGTTTGACCGTGCAGACGACCTAAACAACTACCCTCGAACGTTAGAAGCAGATTTAAGCAAACTAACAGGTGAAGGGGTTGAGCTAGTATTTACACCAACGCCAGAGGTGATGTACCCAGATGGATTAGACAAGCAGACGTTTGTTGAGGTCCCTGGCATATCTCACATGCTTGAAGGTGCCTCTCGTCCAGGTCACTTCCGTGGTGTATCAACCATTGTCACTAAACTGTTTAATATCGTTCAGCCAGACTTTGCATGCTTCGGCGAGAAAGACTTTCAGCAACTTGCTGTTATTCGCCAGATGACCACTGATTTAGCATTAGACATTGAAGTTGTCGGCGTTGCGACCGTTCGTGAAATGGATGGTTTGGCAATGAGCTCTCGCAATAGCAACCTAACGATTGACGAGCGCCAACGAGCGCCCGTTTTAGCGCGTACTATGCGCTGGATCAGCAGCGCTATTCGTGGTGGTCGCGATGATTACGCATCAGTGATTGAAGATGCTACTGACCAGCTACGCGCTGCAGATCTTCAACCTGACGAAATCTTCATTTGTGATGCTAAAACTCTGCAAGCGATCACTTCAGAATCAACTCAAGCAGTGATTCTAATGTCGGCTTTCCTAGGTAAGACGCGTCTTATCGATAACCAAGTTCTCGATTTGGTAACGGAAACCAAAGAAGAAGTGAAAGAAGAAACGACTGAATAGTCGGCTTCTGCTCTTAACGCAAAACAAAAAAAGGTCGATGTTATATCGACCTTTTTCTTTACCTGTTACTTAGATGAACCAAAGGTTAGCTACGTAAGCCAATACCCTTTGTCACTAGGTAGTGTGCAATGCCATACAACAGCACGATAAACACACCTAGTACGCCAAACGACGTCACGATCCCCACATCAGACACACCCAAGAAGCCATATCTGAACGCGTTAACCATGTACACGATAGGGTTCAACTTCGATACACCTTGCCAGAATTCAGGCAATAGACTGATCGAGTAGAATACACCACCAAGGTACGTCAGCGGCGTTAAGATAAAGGTTGGGATAATAGAGATATCATCAAACGTGCGTGCGAATACCGCGTTAATCAAGCCACCCAAAGCGAATACTACCGACGTTAAAAATACCGTCGCAATGATCACGCCCCAATGGTCAACTTGTAAGTCGACAAAGAACAACGACACGAAGGTTACTATGGTACCCACTAACAAGCCACGAACCACACCACCCATTACGAAGCCGGCGATAATCACGTAGTTAGGAACAGGCGCTACAAGCAGCTCTTCAATGTTCTTCTGGAACTTGGCACTAAAGAACGATGAAGCAACGTTGGAATATGAGTTGGTGATCACCGACATCATGATCAGACCGGGAACAATGTATTCCATGTAGCTAAAGCCGTTCATTTCACCAATACGCGCACCAATCAGGTTACCGAAGATGATGAAGTAAAGCGTCATGGTAATCGCTGGCGGCACCAGAGTCTGCACCCAGATACGAGTAAAGCGATTGATCTCTTTGGTCAACAAACTGCAGAAAGCGGTCCAATATAGGCTGTACATATTATTTACTCCCCTCACGGACGATACTCACAAATAGCTCTTCTAGACGGTTTGCTTTGTTACGCATAGAGAGGACTTTAACCTGTTGCTCGCTCAATTGAGCAAAGATGGTATTCAAACCTAGGTTCTTGTCGATTTCGATTTCTAGCGAGCCATTGACCATCACTTGGCTATTCACGCCTTCAAGCTTAGGTTCAGTCGTGCCCTCTTCCAGATCCAGAATAAAGGTCTCAGCACTCAATTTGCCCAACAGCGCTTTCATTGTTGTGTTCTCAATCAGCTCACCGCGATTGATGATACCAATGTTGCGACACAGCATTTCTGCTTCTTCTAGGTAGTGCGTGGTCAAGATAATGGTAATGCCCTGCTTCTCATTGATCTCTTTTAGGAATTCCCACATTGAACGACGTAGTTCAATATCAACGCCTGCTGTCGGTTCATCAAGGATCAACAAATGAGGTTCATGCATCAATGCACGCGCGATCATCAAACGACGCTTCATACCACCAGACAAGTTACGCGCGCGTTCGCCACGCTTTTCCCACAGATCGAGTTGAGATAGGTACTTTTTCGCTCGCTCTTTCGCTAATGCTTTTGGCACGCCGTAATAACCCGCTTGTTGCAGCACGATCTGTTCAACGGTTTCAAACGGGTTAAAGTTAAACTCTTGAGGCACAAGGCCTAAGTTCTGCTTCGCCAATTCCAGATCGGTATCAATGTCGTAGCCGAACACTTTAACCTTGCCTGACGTTTTATTTACCAGTGAAGAGATAACACCAATGGTGGTTGATTTACCCGCACCATTGGGACCAAGTAGTGCGTAAAAGTCGCCTTTTTCTACTTGTAAACTAACGCCCTTAAGAGCCTCGAAGCCCCCAGCATAAGTTTTTCTTAATTGCTCAATTTCTAATGCATACATAGAGATAGACTGCCATTTGCTATAGATAAGATGTAGACGGCCGAGCTTGAGGAAGAGAGTAATGCTTAAAACGAACTAGCTGAAAGCTAACCCAAGATTTGTTTACTCGGCCATTTTGCGAACAAGTTTATCGTTGATTGACGATGAATACAAATATCGTGTGAGAGTTTCTTTCGAAAACAAATAAGCGTCTTGGCTACGTGAAGACTAAATCAACGTTCAATAAATATAAAAATGCCGCTAAGTGATTCACTTAACGGCATTAATGATCAGTCTTGAAGTGAGCGTCTATGGCTTATTCATATCAGCTTATTACTGAAAAATTAAACTGACTCAAATTGATGCTCATCTCTGTCGACATAGCTTGTTGCTGCCGTCAGGGCTTCATATCTGAATCGATAAGTGTTGGATTCAGGTACTAGGTCAATCACGTGGAACTTCTCTAGTTGTTGACGAGTATTCTCATTAGGACACAGCAGATACACCTCACACTGCGCATCCAATGCATCTTTAATCGCATTCTCTAGCGCTAGGCCAACAGTGACATCAATCATAGGTACATCTGTCAGGTCTAGAATCATCGCTTCATAGTCAGAGATACTTGAGTGCTGACGTGAAATCGCCTTTGAAACGCTGAATATCATCGGCCCTGATAGGTAGAAGAATAGCACCTTACCATTGGCACTATCGAGTAACTGACGTTCGCTATCAGTCAATGGGATATCGTCTTCATCATCACCATCACTGATCGCCTTAACTTGTCTGGCTTGCTCTCGGCTTAATCTTTCAATAATCAGAATATTCGAGATAAACACACCCAGTCCAACGGCAATAATCAAGTCAACAAACACAGTCAATAGCATCACGCCGTACATCACGCCCATGCCGGCATAGCTAACCTTGTGCGCGCGCTGGATAAAGCTCCAATCTAGGATATTGAAACCAACATACATCGCGATACCAGCCAGCACTGCCATAGGAATCGGTTCTGTTAAACCACCTGCAACCAATACCACGAGCGCAAGTACTAAAGCTCGAATAACACCTGAAAGCGGAGAACGCGCTCCCACCTGAATATTGGTTACAGTCCCCATAGTAGCACCCGCGCCAGGTAGTGCACCAAACAGGCCAGAGATCATATTGGCAATGCCTTGGCCACGAAGCTCTTTGTCTGAGTCATGCTCTTTACGAGTCAATGAATCTCCGATAACCGCGGTCAAAAGCGTATCAATACAACCTAATGTACCAAGCACCAAGGCATCGATAACCATAGTAGTAAACTGTTCAGCGCTGATCGTAGGGATAACGAGGGAAGGTAAACCAGCTGGGATTTCACCAATACGGCGAATAGAGTCGGTATCAAAAATAATGACGGACAAGAGCGTTACAGCCACTAACGCGACCAGTTGAGCAGGCACATACTTACGATACTTAGCGGGGAAGCCAAAAAGAATACCGAGTGTCAGAGCACCTAGAAATAGCTCACTCACTTTTAAGTTTGCTAGCGTATCAGGTAAAGCAGAGAGCGTGCCCATTACACCACCGGATGGAGCGGCATGCCCTAACAATGGAGACAGCTGCAAGATAATCAGAATAACGCCAATGCCCGACATGAATCCGGAGATCACGCTATATGGCATCAAAGTGACGTATTTTCCTAGCTTTAACGTACCAAGTAATATCTGGAATGCACCGGCCATCATCACGACAGTAAAGGTCATTGCCATACCCGTTTCAGGATATTTAGCAACCATACTCGTCATTACGGCAGTCATGATCACCGTCATCGGGCCGGTAGGTTCAGAAATCAAACTACTCGAACCGCCAAACAATGCTGCAAATAGGCCAACCATAATGGCGCCCCACAAGCCAGCTTCAGCTCCCGCGCCAGAAGCAACACCAAATGCCAATGCTAAAGGTAACGAGATGATGGCTGTAGTTACACCGCCAAACATATCCCCTTTGAGATTGATATCCGTAAAACGACTTCCAAACAAAACACACCTTCCTGATGATGAAATGACAAACCTTATCACTTTAGCAAATGTATCAAGTGTTCAGAAAGTGTTAATTCAATCACATTATTCATGTCTTATAACCGGATTATTGATAGTGGGCTAAGTTTATGATTTTCCGTACTAGAACACGTCAGATGAGTACATTTTGACGCAGTTTTTACGAGATTGAATTTGTAACATTGTGTATAGTTAAGCATCTTAATTGAGGGATGTAAGAAGCAAGATGCCAGAAATAAAACAGCTTTTTGAGAACAATTCCAAATGGTCTGAAGAAATTCGCTCTGAAAGACCTGAGTATTTTACAACGCTTGAAGAGGGTCAAAGCCCTGGTTTTCTATGGATAGGTTGTTCAGATAGCCGAGTTCCAGCCGAGCGCCTGACTGGCTTATATTCTGGAGAACTGTTTGTTCACCGAAACGTGGCCAACCAAGTGGTTCATACAGACCTAAACTGTCTATCTGTTGTTCAGTACGCAGTAGATGTGCTTAAAGTGAAACACATTATTGTCTGTGGTCACTACGGTTGTGGCGGTGTTAACGCGGCGATTGATAACCCTAAACTTGGTCTTATCAACAACTGGTTACTGCACATCCGTGACAATTACCTAAAATACCGCAAGCAAATCGAGGGGCTTCCTCGTGAGCAATGGGGTGACAAGTTATGCGAAATTAACGTCGCAGAACAGGTTTATAACCTAGGTAACTCAACCATTATGCAAAATGCGTGGGAGCGTGGCCAAGACGTTGAAATCCATGGTGTGGTTTATGGTATTGGCGATGGCAAGCTACAGGACCTTGGCGTACGTTGCTCAAGTAACGATACTTTAGAGAACAGTCACTTAGATGCATTAAACAAGATCTTAACGACGCCTCTTCTTAGTCAACAAAGCTAACCCATTCCGTCATATATACAAAAAGCCCGCATCAAGCGGGCTTTTTAATGGTTCATCGCGGATTAG